>NZ_JBHXVO010000005.1:0-198381 GCF_042672265.1 Nocardia sp. NPDC127526
GGTCGGAGAGTTCTCCTCGTCATTCGGGCGCGTCTCCTCGTCATTCCGGCGCGCTTTTGGCCGGAATCCACCGCGTTGTCGGAGATCCCGGCCAAAAGCATGCCGGGATGACGAGCGGGAGCGTGCCGGGATGACGGGCGGGAGCGTGCCCGGATGCCGGGCGGGACTTCTGTCCACGCTCAGGTCAATCCGCCGGCGGCGGCCACCACCCAGGCGAGCTGGGGCTTGAAGATGTCGCTGTGCGCGCCGCTGGGCGGGCCGCCCTGGTTGACCACGTCGGAGGCGTCCAGGTTGAGGATGCGGTGGGGCTGGAACGGGTAGGCGGTTCCGGCCGCGCCGAGCAGCCTACGCTCCGCTTCGAACGCGCCGTGCGAACCCATGGCGCGGAAGCGGAACAGCCGGTCGTCGGCGCCGCTGGAATCGTCCTTGGCGGCGAGCGAGGCGAGCGGGTACATGGTGCTCAGGGCCGAATCGTGGCTGGAGTGGCAGACGGTCATCGGGCCGTCGAGCCGGGCCAGGCGGCCCGCCAGCGCGCCGCCGCCGTCCCGGAAGGGCAGCCTGTCGGTGAAGGTGAAGCGGGAGAACGCGCCTTGCAGCAGGGTGATCGACTTGACCGGCGAGGGGCCCTCGGCGAGACCGTCCAGGGCGTAGGCCACGGCGCGGGCGCCGAAGCTGTGGCCGACCAGGTGGATGCGCAGGCCGGGGTGCTCGGTGGCGAGTCGCGCGACCACCGGCCCCAGGCCGGTGCGGCCGACGACGCCGGCGCGGTTCTTCATCTTCCAATAGCTGAGCTGGCGCAGCGCCTCCTTGGCGCCGTGCAGGGCCTTGTCCAGGAAATCGCCGAGTCCGGCTGCGCCGCCGCCGGATTCGAATTCGATGCCGGTGGTGGCGAGCGTGGCGGCGAACCTGTCGAACACCTCGGTCGGCGTGCGGTTGGTGTCGAGCATGCCGGGTTCGTCGGGAGCCTCGGCCTCGCCGTCGTCGAAGCCCTGTCGCGTCGCCTCGTGGAACGAACGCAGTTGCGCGAACAGCTCATTGATGCTCGCCTGACTGGGCGGTGCGGCGAGCAGTCCGGCGATCGCGTCGAGTTGCGTTGCGCCCTCGGGGAACATGGCCTTCAGGTCGTCGAGAATCGCGGGGTCGATGGTCGGAGCGCCGGCCGGCACCACCGGTCCGGCGTCCAGCGAGGCCGCGCCGCCGCCGTCGGCGTGCCGGGTGACGGTCTCGAAATCGGGAATCGGTTCGTCGCGCCACAGCTGCGAGGGCCAGAACACGCCGACGAATCCCACCTTGCGGTCCGCGGCGATATGGGCGGCGAGCAGGTCGAACCAGCGCTTGTAGAGCCGGATCGCGGTGTCCTCACCGTTGTTCCAGCCGTGCGAGAACAAGACGACGTCGCTCACCCCGGACTGCCGGATCTCCGTGGTGAGAGTGGCGATGAGCTGCGGGTCCACATCGCCGTCGTCGTCGAACACCAGCCGCCAGAACGGGCGGCCGGCCACGGTATCGGTCATTGTCCTTGTCCTTTCCGGAATTTCACACCGATTGCAGAGCACGCATGAGGTCGACCAGACCGCCGCCCTGGAACGCGGGATCACGGCCGAGCGAGGTCGCCGACTCGACGAAGATGCGTTTGACGGCCTCCGGGTCGCCGATGAATTCGCGCTGCACCGACAGGAAGGCCGCGATCGCGCCGGACACGTGCGGAGCGGCCATGCTGGTTCCGCTGTCCTCGATATAGATCGCCATGTCCTTGGCCTTCGCCTTGCGCGCGTCCTCGTTCTCGCCTTCCAGCGTGCGGATGACCGGCTGCAGCAATTCCCCGGCCGCCGCCGACGCGATTCGCTCACCGGGCGCGACGAGGTCGGGCTTGCGGCGGCCGTCGGCGGTGGGACCGCGCGAGGAAAAGTACGAGATGCCATAGGAATGCGGCGCGTCCTTGTGCGTCGATCCCACGGTGATCGCGCGTTCGGCATTGCCCGGATCATTGATGGTCATGGCGGCGCTGAACTGCGTCACATCCGACTTCTTCGCGACGACGGTGATGAACGCGGAGTTGCCCGCCGCGACCACCACGACAACGCCGGTGCGCACCAGCTTGTCCACTTCGAGGCACAGCGGGCTGCGGCCGCAGGCGAACCATTCCGGATTGAATCCGTAGCCGAGGCTCAGGTTCACGCCCTGAATGCGCGGCAATTTGCCGCTGGCGGCATTGATCTCGCGGACATAGGCCAGCGCCTCGATCACCCGGGTGGTGCGGGCCTCGTCATCGCCGCCACCGCCGAGCACCTTGAGGCTCACCAGCTTCGCCCGCGGCGCGATGCCGGCCAGGTCCTCCCGGCGCTCGAACGGCCGCGGCTTGACGATCGGCATCTCGGGTTCGGCGACATTGAACCGTCGTTCGGTGACCATGATGTTGTCGGTCGCACCGCTCCAGAGCTCGAGCCCGCCGGCGATGATGCCCGCGACGTGGGTGCCGTGACCTTTCGTATCGAGCAGTGCGGCCTCGGGGCCCCTACCGGAGCCGGTGAAGTCCTTGTGCAGCTGGCCGACGCTGGGATCCGAGAGTGTCTTATAGCCGTCGAAATGCGGATGGTCGCCTTGGATGCCGGAATCGATGACGGCCCAGACGATTCCGTCACCGAAGCTGTTGAACGCGCGCTGCGCGGCCGTGGCCTTGATGGTCCGCGCCGAGATGTCGATCTGCGGCTTGATCGGGAAGTCCGGCCAGATCCGGAAGACGGCGCGGGTCTCCCAGGTGCCGTCGACCGCGTCCGCGGAGATCAGGCCCTCGATCTCGGTCGTGGTCAGCTCGCCCACCGCGTATTCGTCGGCCAGGTGCCGGGGCTTGTCCGTTCTGCCGAGGTAGCGCCACAGTTCGGCGACCCGTTTCATGGCCTTGTTCGGACCCGTCCGGTACCGCAGATTCAATTCGATCATGATCGGAATCGGCTCGGCCGAGCGTTCCGCGCCGACGCGCTTTTTCGCGAACTCCTCGCGCATCGGCGGCGTGAGCACGCCCGAGACCAGGATGTCCGCGCGCTGCGGCGTCTCCGGTGCGGCGGTGAGCTCGCGCTCCGGCACCGCATGGGCACGCTCGCACGCCGCGCCGAGCGTCCGTTCGCCTTCCTCGGTCAAGCGCAGATCGCTGACGAGCCCTTGTTCGGCAAGCGTTTTCAACGCCTTCTCGACCTGATGCTGCCAAACGGGCTTCTGGTCCTTGTACAGCCGATCCGTGGCATCGAATCGCGAGGCGTACCGAGCGGCGACCATGATCAGCACCGACTTCTCGGTGCGCTTGATATAGCGGGTGGAGATCTCGCCCAGTGCGCAGTGCACGCGGGGAATCCACACGGTCTGGTCGTCGCTCATGATTCCGACTCCCTCGCATCAAAGGTACAGATAGTCGGCGTAGACCAGTCGCGAAATCGTGGCCTTGCCTTCGGCTCCGGGTTCCGGATCGGTGGGCAGCAGCTCGAATTCCTCGACCAGGACGCGGAGTTCGGGCGCGGTGCCCGGGGTCTGGAGCGGGTGGGCCGGATCGAGTTGCAGGACGCCGCTCCAGCCGGCGGCGAACTCGGTGATGCGGGAATCGACGGGGTCGAGGTGCACGCGTACGCCTTCGACGGTGCAGTGCACCTGTTCGACCTTTGTCCAGCCCAGGTCGCTGTCCGAACCCGGATCCTTGGCTTGCAGGGTGGCGATGACTCGGCGGCTGGTGGGTAGCGCCCAGGTGGCGAATTCGGCCGGTTCCACCGGCTGCGGCGGCGGATTCGGTGCGTCGAAGATGCCGGGGATATTGGTGAACGCGGTGGAGCCGGAGACGGTCAGCCGGACCTGCCCGGCTTCGGGGCGGCTCAGGGTGGCGATGCGTTCCGGCAGCAACTGCACGAAATCGGTGGCGACGGTCGGCGAGAGGAAGCAGCCCGCGACCGAATTCGGCTGATAGCGGGCGAGAGTCAGGCGGACGAACGGCCACGCGGTGTCGGCGGCGTCGAATACCACGTCGACGAACCGGCGCCTGCGGCCCTGGTGGTTCTCGGGCCGGAACAGGTACGCGCCGCGCTGGGCATCCAGCTGGACGTAGGACACCGGTCGCCCTGGTCGCTGCTGTGGATCCAGGCCGAGCTGGAGGGCGCGCTGCTGCCAGGCCGGAGCCACGTGCAGGTCGGTGGCATTGCGCAGGACCGGTGTCACGAACGCGGGATCGCGTCCCCACAGGCTGATGGCCTCCGTGGTGGGGGTATGGCTGGGGTGGTTCGGATCGACCGGCACCGGGAAATCGACCGCGCCGACAATGACCGCGAGCAGTTCGCCGTCACCGCTGGAGAACCACGGTTTGTCGAGCCAGATCCGCACGCCGCTGCGGCGGGTGCGACGGCGGGCGAACGGATGCTCCGGCTCGCCGTCCTCCTCCCACAGGAACATCGGCATGACCTCGCGCACGCTCGGCGGCAGCGGCGGCGCGGAGTTCAAATGCGTGACCTGCCAGGTATTTCCGGCCGACGCCGCATCGTCGGGCGTCGGCAGGTCCGCGGCGTCGAAGAACTCGCGGTACCGCGAAGTGCCGTGCAGGCGATAGTCCACCTTGCGGTACTTGGTGTCGGGCAGGGCGTGCACGATCGGGCGCACCGGCACGCCGGGCGGGCGGGTGCCCGCCGGGGGAGTGCCCGTGGTGGTGATCAGCGATTCCTTTTCGTCCTGCCCGACAGGGAATGTGGCGACGATTTCCCGATGCTCGACGGCTTCGGCGTCGTCGGCGCTCTCCTCGTCCACGAGGTCGGACCAGGTCGCCCGCAGCTCGGCGCGCTCGGTGCTGTCTCCGTGGATGTCCAGCGTGCCGACCAATTCGGCGGTGGCGACGCCCTTTTGGCGGCCGAGCGCGGTCAGCGCGGTGATGGCGGGCGGGACGGCGGGCCGCACGGTGGCGTGCACCAGACGCAGATCGATGCTCGGGGTCAGCCACCACAGCCAGCCGTCGAGGGCGGCCCGCTCGAGCAACTGCCGATCGGATTCGGTGACATTCGGGTCGTGCACCGCGTGGAATCGCCACAGCCCCAAGCGATCCAGGTGCTCCTTGTCCAGGGTCGTGGAGACCGCGACGGCGATCTGCTCGCCGGGCGGAATGCCCACGTCGATCACGGAGCCGTGCTGCTTCGCCCGCAAGGCCGGTGCGCCGTGCACCACGAGGCGCAGCGGCTCGACGCTCGGCCATTGCCCCGCAAAGGGAATCACCACCGATTGCAGGATCTGGGCGGTGCGCAGATGGTGGTCCGCGCCCGCGCGATAGAAGACGAGCGCGATGCCATTGGCCATGGAATCCGGCAGATACGGCACCACCAGGTTGTCGACATCGTGGACGACGTACTGGCCCTCGGCGGGCTGCGCTTCCGGATCGTCCTGGAGCTGCTCCAGAGTCACGAACCGGCTCGGATCCGCTCCGGGGGAGGCGTGCAGCGAAACACCCGGCTGCACAATGGTTCCCGCCGGATCGTCGAGGTTCTGGATGCGAATGTCGAACAGGCTGCCGCGCTCCTTCAGCGCGATGGCGTAGCCGCGGCGGCGATCGTCGAGATCCGCCGAACCCATGAGCGCGTCGAAGCGCCCGTCCAGCTCGGCGTCGAGCTGTGTCGACTTGGGCGGCACCAGGTGGCGCTGCGAGGTCGCCGAGCCGTCCACGCTGTCGCGAATCACCAAGCGATTCAGCGACTCTCCCACGGTGTAGGGATGACGCGGTACCACCGCCGGCGGCAGCACGGCCTCCCACCGCAGGAACAATCGCGGCGTGGTGACGATAGTCGGGTCCTCGGCTTCGGCGGCGAACAGGCCGGCGAACTGGACGGGCTCGACCTCGAATTGCGGCCGGGTGGTCAGCCGTGCGGCCTTGGCCTCGATCGCCGAGACCGCGTTCTCGACCTGGGCGACCTGCTCGTTGGCGGGCGGCACGGCCATGGCGTCGCCGCGCTGCCGCTCGAGCAGCCCGGCGGCGTCGCGGGCGTCGGCATCGGCGCGCAGGGCCGCGATATGGGCGGTCGCGGTCGTCACCACGGCCTCGCCCGCGGCGACATTGCGGGTCGTCATGCTGCGTTCGACGCTATTGCCCGCCAGATCGACACCGACGACGCGGAACGCGTACCGGCGGCCGTAGCGCAGGGCGGGCAGGGTGCCGGGTGCCGCCGTGCTGCGGATTCCGATCCCGTCGTCGGCTTCTTTCGGGCGCTCCTGCTGGTCGGTGAGGATTTCCTCGCCCGGTTTCCCGCCCTGCCCGCTGTCGTGGACGATCTGTAGGCCGGGTCTGGGCGCGGCCAGGCTCCAGCCGTCCCAGCCCGCGATGACCTCGTGCACGTAGTACGGGTTCGCCGGATCGCCCGGCGCCCGGCTCATCGGCGCGTTCTGCAGATACCCGGTGTCGGGAGCGTCCGAAAGCAGCTCCGCGCCACGGAAATCCGCGTGGACCCGCCGCCGGTGCAGGCTGTGCCAGCCTTTGGTGGCATCGTCCCAGACCTCCACGCGGTAGCCGCGGGCGAGTGAGTCGAAGCCGAACCGCGGCCGCTCGGCAATCGGGGTCTGCCCGGCCGAGACCCGCGGTGTCATCTGTTCCGCGGCTTCGACCCGGGCCCGCAGCTCGTCCGGGCGGTCGATGTGCGCGAGCGAGAACCCGGACGATCGCAGCGTGCCCGGTGCGAAGGACGCCGGGTCGCCGTTCAATTCGGTCGCGGTCGCACGGACGACGCCGCGCAGCAGCTGTTCGAGTTTGAGGCCCGAGGCGTCGGGATCGAGATCCATGACGCGGAAGCGGTCCGGGCGGCCGACGGTGAGGAAACCATTGACCCACTTATCCGATTCGGGGGTCGCCAGGAAACGCTTGCCCGCTACGACGCACCGTGTGGCCGGTCCGATGAGCAACTCCACACCCGGTGCGGTGACATCGCAGCAGATGAGCGTGGCGGTGGCGAGCGTCGCCAGGTCGGCGACCTTCAGATCCAGGACGAACCCGAGCCGGCGCGCCAGCACGGGCGTGCTGCCGATGGCGGCGGCGCGGGCGTGGAAATCGGGGACCACCGGCTTGGGCCGCGGTTCGTGCACATTGTCGGACGGCCGCGGCCGATGGTCCGTCTGCTCTTCGGCCCTGTTGTAGAAGCGTTGTGTGGCATGGGCATCCCGGACCATGGCGAAGGTCGGATCGTCCGGCGCGCTGTCGGGCATCGAATTGTCGAGGAACGCGGTGACTTCACGGTCGCAGTCGTCCAGTGGGGCCTCGATCGGGGAGCGCCACGGTTGTTCGCCGGTCGCGAAGGTCAGGTTGACATCCGGTGAGGCGGGGCCGGGACCGGGCCCCGGTGCGGGTCCCGGCGCCGGATCGGGTGGCGGATCCGGCAGCGTGAAGCTCACTGCCGCACCGGCATTCGTTACCGCGGAGTCCGCGAATCCGGTGCGCCGCCGCCGTTGGGCCTCGGCATAGGAGTCCAGGAGCGCCAGGGTCTCGCGCAGCTTGGGCGAATGCCCGCCGCCGATCACCCGCTCGCGCAACAGATCCAGTACACCCTGCGCCAGCCGGCTCCCGGCCACGCCCGGCCTGGTGACCGGTGAGGAGAACGCCGACGAATAGTGTGCGGCCAGCGCGTGCTCGGGCAGACGATTGGCCGGATAGGTCTTCCACGGCGCCTCGGAGGTCTTGGGCGCGGGAAAACCGCGCACCGGCGTCGTGCCCGGAAACGCTGTCTGCCAGGCAGATTCGCTGAGCGGGCCGAATACCGGCGTGCACGCGATCGTCCCGGCGTCGGTGTGCAGGGTGATCTGCGCGTTCTGCAAGGTGGTCACCCAGTTGGCCATGGCCGTCAGATCGGCCAGAGTCTCCGTCGCGCCCGGCGTCAGCCGGTGGGTGAAGAACAGCGACACATGGAAATCGGCATTGGGATCCACCGAGTGCGGCAGCACCGTGGTCATCAATTGGACTGCGCCGGCCATGTCAGGCTCCAATCGCGAACGAGTCGAAGTACGAATTCCACATCGACTGCCCGCCGGCCTGCGGCGGCATGATGTCGAGCATTGATGGATCGCCCTTGGATCCGGCCAGTTGACGTTCACAGGTGATCTCCACCGACGCGGAGAAGAACAGCACCTCGACCTCCACGGTGAGGCTGGCGCGGCCGATCATCTTGCCCGACTCGAAGTGATAGGTCAGCGACAGCTCCAGCGTGATCGACGCCGAGATCAGGCCCAGCACATCCACTTCGCCGCGAATGCGGAAGTAACCGGTCAGCTGGCCCTTCTTGTCCTCGAGCCGCAGATAGATCCCGACCGAGACCGACACCGACCCGGAGGCGACGCCGAGATCGACGCTCAGGCTCGCACAGGCTTCCAGGCCCATCTCGAGCACCACCATCTTGGCCGGGCTCAGCCGCAACGCCACCCAGCCACCGCCGCCGATGCACATGACCGTCAACCGGAACGGGGATTCCTTGCTGCAGAACCCGAATCCGACCGTCACCGCCTCACCGAGGAACGGGATGCGGCAATCCGCGGCGAGCGCGATGTTCTCCAGGCTGAAGACGCCCACGGCCACACTCGGCAGCGCCAGATCGAATCCGGCGGTGACGCCCTCGGTGGAGATGTCCACATAGGGCGGATCGGCGAAACCGTCGAACGGGATCAGCTGCCGGATCTTCTCGATGAAGGTGAGCGGGCCGAGGAATTCCAGCTTGTCGAAGACCACGTCGATCTCCGGCTTGCGCCCGGTGCTCACCCGGAAACCCAAGCGGCCGAACCGCATCGACATGAGTTCCGCGCCCGGCATGAGTATCAGCTCGAAGGCCCGCAATTGGGCGCTGACATCGACCTGCGGCTTGTCCTTCTCGGTGGTGCGCACCTCGACCGCAATGGAGAGGCCGTTCTTGTCCGGCTTGAACACGGCGGGGCCGCCAGGGGGCCAATCCGTAATCTCGGGCTGCCATTCGAAGCGCATGACATCCGACAATGTCGGCGCCCGGAGTGCGGCGAGCAGGTTCGCGCCTTGCGCCACGGTGGCGATATTCCGCAAGGCCGCCGCCGGCTTCTCGACCGCACCGCGGACGGCGGCGGGCAGGATCGGGTCCGAGACGACCGAGTCGATACTCGCCAGCTTCCCGGCGAACGCCGCCGCCGCACCGGCCGCATTCTGTGGTTGCCCGGCAAGCACATTCGTGAGCGCGGCCTGGAGGTCGCCCGCAGCTCCGGCCAGTGTGGCGCGGGCATTGTCGACCTTCGCCCGCAGCGCTTGCAGGCGCTGTTTCGCGGCGTCGTTGGCGGCATTGCCGATATCGTCGGCGAGATCGGTGCTCGCCGTGTCGAGCGCGGCCAGCAATCGGGCGAATTCCGAAGCAAGAGAGCCGATCATGCCGAGCTGCTCGGTGATCAGATTGGGCGCGCGGTCGAAACCCTTGTCCTCGGCGATGATGTCGAGCAGGTCGAAGAGCCCGAACAGCTTCGGCAAGGCTCCGGCCAGGAAGGCGGCCGGATCGAATTTGCCCTGGCTGAGCGGACTTCCGGGGGCGACCCGGTCATCGCCGATCGCACCGAGCTGCCGCGACAAGGCCGCGACGCCGACACTCGGTTCGATGAAACCGCCACCCTGATCACTGCCCTTGGCGAAGTCGAGCCGCTGTCGTTGCGCCAGAGTGAGGAAGACCTGGGCCTGATCGGTGAAACCTGCGGTCTTGTACTTGGTTTCGTAGGACACCTCGACCGGTGCGCGCCCGCCGTTGATGGCGTTCAACGCCGGTATCGCGATAAAGGCTCGCGCCATCGACGGGGTGCTGGTGAGCTCCTTGGTGACATGCGTGCCGTCCAGGTCCAGGGCGTTCACCTTGAAGGTGGTATCGCCTTTGGCTTTCGGCGGGGCCATGGCGACCTCGGCGTCGTTCAGCGGGATTCGCCGCAGGTTCTCCTTCCACACCGCCCGGATGTCCTGCATCGAGGTCGTCTTGGCCGCGGCCTTCTTCGTCACCAGAACCAGCGGAGCCAGCATGGCGACGGGCTGACCCGTGTGATCGATACCGGTGACCTTCCAGGCGTAGGCCACCTTGTTGATCGCCGGGACCACCGGATCGGCGGTGTCGACATCGATGAAGTCGAGGTCGGGAGTGACCGGCGGGTCGATGGAGACGGTCTGGAACGGCAGCGCGGGCAGCGCCTTCCCCTGGGCGTCGCGGTAGGTCTTGGTGCGTTCGCGCACCACGATGAAGGCCCGCCGCTTCAGGAATGCCACCGGGTTGTCGCCGACGCCGATGCGTCGCTCGGTGACGTTCACCAGGGTGACTCGATGGCCGAACGGGAAGAGGAATGCCGGTGTCTCGACGCGGACATAGGCGTCGCGGCCCATCGGCGCCAGATGGCGATACGCCTCGAGGGTGGTGGTGTCCTCGGCTTCCGGATAGGCGTCCGCGGCCGCCCACCGCACACTCCAATCCACCCACGCGCCGAGCGCGCTCAGGTACAGCCGCCGCACACCGAGCGGTTCGGGTTCGATCGGCTGCCGGTCGATGGTGCTCACCACCCGGCGGTCCGCGGTCTGGCGCACGATCCCCCTGCGCAACTGCCGGCTCAGTGACGCGTCGAAGCCTTGATCGGCGACGCCCGCATCCGCATCGCGCGTCCAGACGGCGCGCACGATCCGCTGCGTGTCGTCCTTCTCGTCGACTTCGGTGAATTTCCCGTCGACCACCTTGCGCACGCCCAGCCTGGTCGTCCACAACTCGGTGCGGGCCCGATCATCCGGAGCCGACGACGGCTCGGCGCTGTGCGTGAAACCTCCGCGCGGGCTCGGCGACACGATCAAGCGGAACGGCGCTTCGATGGCCGTCTGATCCGCCTCCGGCGGCGCGGGCTTGTCGGGGGTATCCGCGGGCACAGCGACCCCGGCCTCCGCGGCGGGCACCGCCAGCTTGGACACCCGCAGCGGGAAAGTGGTCAGCGCGGTGAGCACGCCGGCGATCGAGTAGTCGAACTCGGTGCCCTTCGCCACCGCGAACACCACCCGCGAATCATGCGCCGCGAGTACCTGTGCCGGTGCGCTCGGCGCGATGTCGAAGCGCTGCTCGAGCAGGTTCTGACTGCCGAAGCGGACGATCATGTGTGCGTCGTCGGTGACCGCGACCAGCCGTTGCCGATCGTCCGGCGGGTCCGGCGGGCGGACAGCCGGAATGGTCAGCACCTGCCCGGGATGGATGAGATTCGGGTCGGCCAGGTGGTTGGCGGCCGCGATGAGCGTGAACAGCGTCGGGTCGCCGTAGAAGCGCGCCGCGAGGTCCCAGAGCGTATCCCCTTCGACCACGGTGTGAGTAGTGTCGGGCGCGGGTCCGGGGACATCCGGGATGACGAGTACCTGCCCGGGGAAGATCAGGTTCGGATCGGCGATGTGATTGGCCGCCGCGATCAATGCGAACTTGGTGCCGTCGGTGTAGAACCGCACCGCGAGGTCCCAGAGGGTGTCGCCCTCGACCACGATGTGGGTGACCACATCCGGCTGCGGCGCCGGCGCGAACCGGAAACCGATTGCCTCGCAGTGCAGATCGACCAGATCGGCCGGGCGCAGCAGCCGGAAGGCGATGGTCTCGGGCGGTGGCGGGGGAGTGGGTTGCGGATCCGGCGCGGGCCCGGGCAGATCCGGAA
This sequence comes from Nocardia sp. NPDC127526, assembly GCF_042672265.1. NCBI lineage: Bacteria > Bacillati > Actinomycetota > Actinomycetes > Mycobacteriales > Nocardiaceae > Nocardia > Nocardia sp. NPDC127526. Next base: position 11,650 of record NZ_JBHXVO010000005.1, read on the forward strand.
TCTGCAATACCTGGCCCGGATGAATCACATGCGGGTTCGCTATTCCGTTGGCGGCCGCGATTACCGCGAATTTGGTGCCGTCGCCATAGAACCGGATTGCGATGGCCCACAACGTGTCACCGGATACCACTGTGTGCACGCGCGCCATCGGACTCTCCCGTCGCGTATCCCCGACTCCGATAGGACGAGATGACCGTACGGCCGCGCGGGGCCCGTGAGCACGAGTAGGGTACTACTCGTCTTTGCCCGCAGATTTACGCGGTGACCTGCGATTTCCGGGCCCAGCGCAGGAACATGTACAGACCGGTTCCGAGCAAGGCCGCCAGCGGCAGCAGCGGGATGTAGGACACCCGGACGATGGGATCCGGCAGGGACAGGGCGACGATGGTCGCCAGGACGGCGACGATGAAGACGATGGCCGACCAGCGGTGGATTCGACGTGTCCGGCCGGTGCGCGGGCTCGGGGTGCGCACGAGCAGATACAGGCCGGCGAGGAAAAGCAGGGCGAGCGGGAACAGCGGTATATAGGACAGCCATTCCGGGCCGCCGGCCGTCAATCCGACGACGGTGATGACGACCGTTGCCGTGAATGCGATCCCCAGCCACCGATGCCATTGCCGGATCGTCGTGTTCCAGTTCATCGATTCCTCCTTCGAAGGACGAGCAACCTGCCCGCCGGCGGTTCGTTCCGGGCGGGCGTCCATACGGAGAACGCTAGCCGGATCGCACCCGGCGGCGCTTCTCGATTCCTGACCGGCCGCGGGATCTGAATCGCTACATTACGGCCTACGAATTCGGGGTCGAGGTAACTGTTTCGCCAGGAATCAAGAACGCCAGCAATTTCTGGGTACATGGTGCGCAAGCCGGGCCGGACCCGGAGATCCCATAAATGAAGAAAGTCACGACCATGCGTAGAGCAACGGCGCTCTTCGCCGCAGTAATGCTGGCCATCCTCCTTTCCATCACCATCGCGACGACTCCACGGGCCCAGGCCGATCCCTGCTTGGGTGACTGGGCCATCGGAATCGGCGGCCTGGGCGACAACACCTCCTCGGTGTTCACCGCCTTCGTGAATCAGCCCGTCGGGTACAACTCCGCCGATCCGATGTCGGGGTTGAACGAAATCGACCGGCTGTTCTGGTCGCATCGCAACCAATGCCCGGACGATCACATCAGGCTGATCGGGCACAGCGAGGGCGCGGCTCTCGTCCACGCGTGGGTCACCGCGCATCAGGACGTGGGCAATGCCAACGCCATTCTCCTGTCGGATCCCAAGCGGGCCGCAGGCCCCGGCGGACCCGGCCTGTCCGCGACTCCGGGCAACCATCTCATCGGCTATCCGCTGGCCGGCGTCGATGATTGGTTCGGCGGTTTCCCGGTGCTGACCGTGTGCAACCACGACGACCAGATCTGCGACACCAACGCGGGCTGGTGGGGTTACTTCTTCGCGGGCGCGCACAGCCGATACGATTTCAACGTATGGAACTATGGCGCTTGGGATTCCGGGGTCTGGTACCGGTAATCGGTTGATTCATGGGGATCAGTAGCCGTGCGGCACTGGTCCCCATTGGCTGAACCCGTGCCCCATCGAGGTGCACACGGGAATGGCTTTGAAGGTGATTTGACACGTCGCTCCGGCATAGGTGACCGAGTACTGCGGATCGTGGTAGTTCACCGGTGTGAGGCGGGGCAATGACGGATTTCCGCCCGGCAGTGTGTGACTGCCGTTGGAGTTCCACTGGGGATGCGCCGGCCAGGTGGCCGAATCGATGACGATGGCGGGCACGTTCGGCAACGGCACCTGCATTCCGGCAATCAAAACATTCATGGACGCGGCCGGGACCACGAGATCGCAACCCACCGTTCCGCCCGGATCGATCGAGCAGTTCCAGTCGCCCAGGGCGAAATACGCGGTGCCGTCCACGAGCGCCGGACCGGGTGGGTCCTCGGCGTGCGCGGTGCTCACCCCGAACAGGCACAAGACAATCCCGAGAATTCCCCCGCAAACCCGTGCGGCGGTAAGTTTCACAGCCCTGGACACGGCATCTCCCTCGATGCACAGAGAGTTTTCGGTCGAATCGACCATAGAGAAAAACTATCACCATACGGAGAAAAGGCAAGATTTTTGTCGAGGGGGCTAACACAATTTCCGCGGCCCCGTCCGGGCGCTCGCAGCCGGATCCAGCGACGCGACAGCAGATTCGGATTCACAGGTTCGGGTGGTAGGGTCTCGCACCCGAGTCAGGGCGAGGCGCGGCCGATGCTGGATGAGTGGTGTGGCGCATGGGCGGCGCTCGCCGGAGCAGCGTGGGTTGGAGGGTGCAATTCTATTGCGGGGCAGTGCTTCCGGTGATTCCGATGGGGTAGCGGAGCAGGACGGATGGGGTGATCCGCAGCGGGGCAGGCATCGGAAGCCCTCGGCCATCAAGGCTTTGCAGGGGCGCGCGGTGCTGGCGGCCGTGGCCATGGGAGCCACGGTGTCGGCCGTGCAGGCGGGCATGCAGTCGGCGTCCGCGCACGAGACGGTCGAACTCCAGGCGCAGGGCATGCTGCACTCGAATGCCGGGGCCGCCGCCCAGCCGGCCCCCGGGCTCGCGGGCACGGATGCCCATTTCCCCGAAATCCTCAGCGCGGCACCGGTGGAGGATCCCGAGGAGATCCGGAACCTGCTGCGCAACGGTCAGCATTTCGCCGCCGACGACGAGGCGCGCGCCACCGCGAATCTGCGTCCGCTGTTCACGAAGTTCGCCGAGGGCGTGTTCACCTCGGGCTTCGGAGCACGCTGGGGCGTCACGCATTACGGGGTGGACGTGGCGGCGCCCATCGGAACCCCCATCGAGGCGGTCGAAGACGGCACCGTCATCAGCGCGGGCCCGGCCTCCGGCTTCGGCATGTGGGTGCGGCTGCTGCACGACGACGGCACCATCACCGTCTACGGCCATGTGGACACCACCACCGTCACGGTCGGCCAGCGGGTGCTGGCCGGGGATCAGATCGCCACGGTGGGCAACCGCGGCTTCTCCACCGGCCCGCACTGCCATTTCGAAGTCTGGCTCAATGGCACCGACAAAATCGACCCACTGCCCTGGCTGGCCAGTCGCGGCATCTCGCTGGGACCGGAACGGGACTGAGCCGAACGGCGCGAGAGATCGCATTGCCCGCTATTGTCGGACGGGTGGCCAGTAAGTCGGCCTCGCCGGCCGTGGAACTGACGGTGGGCGAGCACACGGTGCGCGTCTCGAATCCGGATCGGGTGTATTTCCCCGAGACCGGGGCGACCAAATTCGACCTGGTGCAGTACTACCTGAGCGTGGGCGACGGAATCGTGAACGCCTTGCGTGACCGGCCGTGCATGCTGCATCGATTTCCCAAAGGGCTGCCCGGCGGGAAGGTGCATCAGAAGCGGCTGCCCGGCGGCGCTCCGGACTGGATTCCCACCGTGGAATTGTATTTTCCGCGCTATGGGCGCACTGCCGACGAACTGTGCGTGGAGAAGCTCGCCGACGTCATCTGGGCGGTGCAGATGTCGACGGTGGAGTTCCATCCCTGGAATTCCCGCCGCTTCGACACCGAATTGCCCGACGAGTGGCGCATCGATCTGGATCCCATGCCCGACTGCCCGTGGTCGCGGGTGCAGCGGGTGGCCGGTGTCGTGCACGAGGTGCTCGACGAACTGGGTGCGGTCGGCTGGCCGAAAACCTCCGGCGGCAAGGGGTTGCACGTCTATGTGCGCATCGACCCGCGCTTCGGCTTCCAGGATGTGCGCCGCGCCGCCCTCGCCTTCGCCCGCGAGGTCGAGCGCCGCGCCCCCGGGGACGTCACCACCGCCTGGTGGCGGCGCGACCGCGACCCGCGACAGCTGTTCGTCGACTACAACCAGAACGCCCGCGACCACACCATCGCCGCGGCCTACTCGGTGCGCGGCATTCCGGAGGCCACCGTCTCCACCCCTGTCCGCTGGGACGAGATTCCCGACCTGCATCCCCGCGACTTCACCATGACCACCGTCCCCGCCCGCTACGCCGAACTCGGCGACCTGCACGCCGGAATCGACGACGCGGTCTTCGCTCTCGAACCGCTGCTGGAATGGGCCGACCGCGACAAGGTCGACGTCGACCTCGACGAGGACACCGGCGACTGAGCGGCCTCAGATGGCCGCGCCGCCGCGCAGCCAGTCGGGCCAGGGGATGGTCCAGTCGCCGTTCTGCCAGATGTCGAGGGGGTCCCCGCCGGTATTGCGCACCTCGACCACATCGCCGGGGATGACGAAGTCGTAGAACCAGGCGGCGTCGTCGGGGGAGAGGTTGAGGCAGCCGTGGGAGACATTCGTATTGCCTTGCGCCCACATGCTTTCCGCCAGGGCGTGCACGAAAATGCCGTCGTGGCTGATGCGCACGGCATGGTCGATGACCGAGCGGTAGCCGAGGCGCGAATCGACGGGCAGGCCGTAGCTCGAGGAATCCATGGTGACCGGATGCTTGCGGTCCAGGACCGTGTAGACGCCGGGGCGGGTCCAGAACGACAGCACCTTGCGGCCGACCACCGCGGTGCCGCCCATGCCCATGGAGGTGGGCATGCTGCGCACCAGGTTTCCGTTCTCGAACACGTCGATGTGCTTGGTGTCGTCGTCGGCGACGGCGATATGGGCGGGGCCGATGACCACCGACACCCGCTGATCGCGCAGGCCGTACGCGCCGGATCCGAGTGCGGCGCCGAAGAGTTCGGCCGCGACCGTGATGCGCGTGCCCGGCGCGTGATAGCGCTCGGGCCGCCAATGCGCGTTCTGATCGTCGAGCCAGTACCAGGCGCCGGTGACGGCGGGTTCGGTGACGACCCGCAGATGGGGTTCGACCGCCATCCGGTCGACGGGTTCGTCGAACCGCGCAACCAGGACGAAACCCACTCCGTACGTATCGTTTTCGGCGAGTTCCACGAGATTGCCGGAGCGCAGCGAGAAATCGACGAGCCGCTCGGGCCAGACGGTGGAGCACACCGTCGTCGCGGTGATCTCACCGGTTTCGCCCTGTGCCACGGCCTTCGCGGTATAGGTGTGGCCGTAGCCGAGCGGTTCGGAGCTGATCCAGCTGCGATTGTCGGGCGCCGGTGTTCCCGGCAAGGGTCTGCCCGTCTCGTCGAGCCATTCGACCGAGCGCAGCGTGCCATCGGTGACCGTGACCCTGGCGGGCACGCGCGGGTTGACGCCGTGGGAATCCGGCGGCGGATCGAAGCGGATGACCGCGGGTTCGGGCGGCGGTGGCGGTTGCCGCTCCCGTGCGCACCCCGCGAGAGCGAAGCCGCCCGCCCCCGCGAAGCCGATCAGCAGCTCACGACGTCGCACTGCCACCGCGTCTCTCCCTTCGCCAGGCCGACCCCCAGCAGCCCAGCACATTGGGACGATCTTGGTCGCGGTGACGGGCGAACCTCCACCCTTCCGTCGCGGAACCGACACCGTTCCTTTGCCTGCCACGGCTCGCTCGCTACACCCCCGAACAATGTGATTCGCGGATCATTCGCGCCACCGACGGTCGCGTAACCAGACGGTTGGTTGGCAAGATCGAACACCATGCCGGACATCGAACTACCGAAAGACATCGTGTCCTTCGTCGCTCTCGGCGACAGTTTCACCGAAGGCATGGACGATCCGTATCCCGACAGCGGGCAGACGCCCACCGGGCGCTACCGGGGCTGGGCGGACCGGGTCGCCGAACATCTGGCCGGGCACGTCGGCGAGGTGCGATACGCCAATCTCGCGGTGCGCGGCAAGCTGATTCGGCAGATCGTCGACGATCAGCTCGCCCGCGCCGTCGAACTGCGCCCGGACCTGGTGACCTTCTGCGCGGGCGGCAACGACCTCATCCGGCCCGGCGGCGATCCCGACGAGCTCGCCGAGATCTTCCGCGATGCCGTCGCCGAATTGCGCGGCACCGGGGCGACCGTGGTGGTGTTCACCGGATGGGATCCGGGATTCCAGCCGGTCATGCGCCATCTGCGCGGCAAGATCGCCACCTACAATATGAACCTGCGCGCCGTCGCCGACGAATTCGACTGCCCGGTAGTCGATTTGTGGGGCATGAAGCCGCTGCGCGACCACCGCGCCTGGAGCTGGGACCGGCTGCACCTGTCCGCCGAAGGCCACCGCCGCCTCGCCCTGCGCGTCTGCGAGGTGCTCGGCGCGCCCGTGGACGAGGACTGGCGCGCGCCCTGGCCCGCCGAGGAGCCCATGCCCTGGCAGGCCGCCCGCCAGCAGGATCTGCACTGGGCCAAGGAATTCCTGCTGCCCTGGATCCACCGCCGCCTCACCGGCCGCTCCTCCGGCGACGGCCTCGACCCCAAGCGGCCCGACCTGGAACCGGTCCCGGCCTGCGGCAGCGACATCCGGTAGCTCGGGCGGACCACATATCCCGATCCGCACGCCGCGTCGTGCGGATCGCTACGCCGGGTCGCCGTCCCGGATTCTGCGGGCGACCTCGCCGAGACCGTCGGCGAGGGCGGTCCGCTGCGCGGGCGTGAGCACATCGATGAGCAGCTCGCGGACCAGGGTGACGTGCCCGGGCGCGGCGTCCTCTAGCTTGCGGCGACCGGCCTCGGTGAGCACGGCGGCAATGCCGCGGCTGTCGGTCGGATGCGATTCGCGGCGGACGAGGCCCGCCTTCTCGAGCTGATCGACCTGGTAGGACAGCCGGCTCTTGGAGTTGATCAGGGAGTCGGCGAGCTCGGTCATCCGGAGGCTGCCGTCCGGGGCCGCGGCCAATCGGACCAGCACCTCGTACTGGGTGTGGGAGAGACCCGCATCACGCTTGAGCTGCCGCTCGATCTCCCGCTCGAGCAGCGCCCAGCCGGACAGCAGCGCCTTCCAGGCGCGCATTTCCTCGTCATCGAGCCACCGGGGTTCGGGCATGGGCCCAGCCTATCGGTGTTGTTCGAATTTGAACAATCACGTACGCTGTGGTCCTCGTTCAAATTTGAACAAGAGGAGATTCGGTCATGATCGAGGACGCGCACACCATGCCCGTGCTGTACCTGTCGCACGGCGCGCCGCCGCTGGCCGACGACCCGGTCTGGCCCGGACAGCTCGCGGCCTGGTCGGCGAGCTTGCCGAAACCCGCAGCGGTGCTGATGGTTTCGGCGCACTGGGAGGACGCGCCCGTGGCGCTCGGGGCGACCGCGACGGTGCCGCTGGTGTACGACTTCTGGGGATTCCCGCAGCACTACTACGAGGTCCGCTATGCCGCGCCGGGTGCGCCCGCGCTGGCCGAGCAGGTGCGAAAGCTGTTGCGGGGGCCCGGGACCGCGGTGCAGGAGGTGCCCGAGCGCGGACTGGATCACGGGGCCTATGTGCCGCTGGTGGAGATGTATCCGGACGCCGACGTGCCGGTCCTGCAGATGTCATTGCCCACGCTGGACCCGCGAGCGCTACTCGACCTCGGGCGCAAGCTCGCGCCGCTGCGGGACGAGGGCGTGCTGATCGTCGGCAGCGGCTTCTTCACCCACAATCTGCGGGCGCTCACCGGCGACGGTTCGGTGCATCCGGTCATGGCCGAGTTCGACGAATGGGGCCGTGAGGCGCTGGCCGCCGCCGATATCGACGCCCTCCTCGACTTCGAGAACAAAGCTCCCGCACCACATCTCGCGCATCCGCGCACCGAACACTTCGCCCCGCTGTTCGTCGCGCTCGGCGCGGGCGAATCCGAGCTGTCCGCGCCGCGCACCGTCATCGACGACTTCTGGCGCGGCCTGGCCAAACGCTCCATCCAGCTCGGCTGATCACCCGGCCCACAAGGAGTTCCCATGAGGACCTGCCCGCCCTGCGCAACCACCGCTTCGGCTACGGCGTCGCCGCCGTCGCGCTGGGTGTGGCATCACCCTGCTGCTGCGGAGCTGACCGGCGTCGAACCTCGGGTGCCGGCCGGGGCGGCTCACGCGATGTGCAGACCGATCCGGCCATCCGCCAGGGCCTCCACCCGCACATGGGTGAGGTCCCGAAGGTGGGCATCGGGTCCGAGCGCGGCCGCCCGCGGCCCGACCCCGATCACCCGCATCCCCGCCGCCCGGGCCGCCGCCACGCCCGCCGGCGAGTCCTCGAACGCCACGCATTCCTCGGGCGAGAACCCCAGTTCCGCCGCCCCCTTGAGGAACCCCTCCGGCGCGGGCTTGCTCGCTCCCACCTGCTCCGCGGTCACCCTGACCTCGGGCACCGCCAGCCCGGCCGCCCCCATGCGAGCCTGGGTCAGCCCCTCATCGGCCGACGTCACCAGGGCATGCGGCAACTCCGCGATGGCCAGCATGAAGGCCGGCGCGCCCGCGATCGGCACCACGCCCTCGACATCGGTGGTCTCCTCGGCCAGCAGTGCGGCGTTCTCCGCGTAGTTCTCCGCCATCGGCCGATCCGGCAGCAATTCCGCCATCGTCGAATACCCCTGCCGCCCGTGCGCGACCCGCAGGGTGTGTTCCGGATCCAGCCCGTGCTCGATCGACCAGCGCCGCCAGATGCGCTCCACCACCGCATCGGAGTTCACGAGGGTCCCGTCCATATCGAGCAGAAGGGCACGGGTGATCAGGACGGGCATGCTGGACTCCCTGGGGGCATGTGTGCGCGGACGGCGGGCCGCTTGCCACGATACAAATTTCCGCGGCCGGGCGGCCGGGCGATCGTTGCCGGGGCCGGGGGCGGCCGATTCGTGCCGTATCAGTGCGGGGCGTGCACGGCGGTTCTTCCATGATCGATACGAGCGGATGCCGTAGGTTGCCAGCGGGACGGTTCGATCACTGGTGTTCGGGGCGTGAGGAGGCGCGTTGGCGCGAGCCGATGGGGACCTGGAGGTGTCACGATCCGGGGCGGCGATCGCCGCCCCGCACGCGGGGCTTCCGCTGTCGGTGGCGCAACTGCGCTGGTGGGTGGCGCAGCAGTTGTATCCGGAGGTGCCGAATACGGTCGCGCTGTATCTGGAGCTGCGCGGCCCGGTCCAGCTGGAGGCCCTGCGCGATGCCGCCCAGCGGGCCGTCTGGGAGTTGCAGTCGCCCCATGTCAGCTTCCGCCTCGACGGCGGCTATCCACAGCAGTTCCTGGACCCCGAAGCCTTCGCTCCGATGGCCTACCGGGACCTCGCCGCCCACCCCGCCCCCGAGGCCGCCGCCCTGGAATGGATGGAGCGCGACTACACCACGCCGCTGAACCTGCTCACCGACCGCCTGACCGTCGCGACCCTGTTCCGCATCGAACCCGACGTCCACCTCCTGTACCTGCGCAGCCATCACATCGCCCTGGACGGCCTGGGTGCGGCCGCCGTACTCCAGCGGACCTTCGAGTTGTATTCCGCCACCACGGATTCCGTCCCGGTGACCGCCGCGTCGCGCACCCCGCCCCCGCTCACGATCGCCGAGCTCCTGGACGAGGAACGCGCCTACGCCGAGTCGCCGCGCGCGGCAACCGATCGCGACTACTGGTCGGAGCAGTTGGCGGACATGCCCGATCCGGTTCGCCTGGCCGGACGCCCGGCATCCCGGCCTCGACCTCCGCACCGAGTGGACGCCACGCTCCCACCGGCAACCGCCGCCCGCCTGACGGATTGGCACGAGCGATCCGGCCACACGTTCCCGGAACTGACCATCGCGGCCTTCGCCTGCTACCTGGCCGCCATGACCGGGACCGATGAAATCCTGCTGTCCCTGCCGGTGGCGGCCCGCCCGACCGCGGCCCTGCGCCGCTCGGCCGGATCGGTCTCCAATGTGGTTCCCTTGCGGCTGAACGGCTTCCGCGACGTCACCGTCGCGGAAGCCGTCGACCGCGTCCGCGCCCGCCTGATCGGGGCACTGCGCCATCAGCGCTACCGCTACGAGGACATCCAACGCGACCGCGGCGTGAACCACACCGCGCGAGGCGGTTTCGGCCCCGTTCTGAACCTGCTCGGCGCGGTGGAGCCGCTCCGCATGGGGCCGCACACCGCGCGAATCCGATTGCTGGCGCTCGGCCCGGTGGAAGACCTGCTGATCAACGGCTATCAACTCGGGCCCGGCGACGACTCGATCACCATCGATATGCAGGGCAACCCGGAGCTGTACTCGGCCGGCGATCTGGCCGCGCATCACCGGCGGTTCCTGGAGTACCTGGACCGTTTCCTGGCCGATCCGCAGCGCAAGGTCCGAACCTTGGATCCGGTCCACGCGCCACCGGTCGACGCGGCGGTGGACTCCGGCCGCCTGTTACCTGATCTCCTGCGCGCCAGGCTGATCGGCGATTCCGGTAGCGGAGGTTCCAGCGATAGGGTGCTCGATCGGGTCGCGCTGCAGGACGGCTCGCGCCTCTGGACCTACCATGAGCTCGACGAACTGTCGTCGCGGTGGGCGCGCGAGCTGATCGAATCGGGAGCCGGCCCAGGCGGGTTCGTCCTCGTGGCCGTGCCCCGCTCGGCCGAATCGGTCCTCGCGGTCTGGGCGATCGCGAAGACCGGCGCCGCCTTCGCACCGATCGACGTCGCCGATCCGGCTCGCCGATCGGCCACCGTCGCCGCGGATTCCGGAGCCCGCCTGGGTTTGACGCTGACCGCCGTCCGCGACACGCTGCCCTCGGAACCGGCGTGGCTGGCACTCGATGATCCGAGCACCCTGGCACGAGTCCGGCGGCGGTCGAGCACACCCATCCGTGATACGGAGCGGACCAGCCCGCTGCGCCCCGGCCATCCCGCCTACCTGATCTACACCTCGGGTACCACGGGGACTCCGAAAGGCGTCGTGGTCACCCACCGCGGCCTCGGCCCGCTCACCGACTACATTGTCGAACACTATGGCGTAGACCAGGACTCACGCGTCCTGCATGCTCACGCGCCGTCCTTCGACGCGCATCTGCTGGAACTGCTGGCCGCCTTCGCGGCCGGTGCGCGGCTGATTGTCGAACCCCCCGCGGTGGTCGCCGGAGCCGACCTGGCTGCACTGCTGCGCGAGGCCGCGATCACCCACTTCCTCACCACCCCGGCCGTACTGGCCACCCTGACCCCCGCTCAGGCGCCGGACCTGCGAGTCGCGGTCGTGGGCGGCGAAGCCTGTCCCGCCGACCTGGTCGCCCGCTGGGCTCCCGCCCTGCGTCTGTTCAACGGCTACGGACCCACCGAAACCACTGTCATGGCAACGCAATCCACGGCGTTGATCCCCGGTGACCCGGTCCGGATAGGACCGCCGCTGCCCGGCGTGCGGGCATCGATCCTCGACGCCCGCCTGCACCCGGTCCCGCCCTGCGGACAGGGCGAGGCGTATCTGGGCGGCCCCGGCGTGGCGGCGGGCTATCACGGCCGTCCGGGTGCGACGGCCGAACGCTTTGTCGCCGATCCGCACGGCACGGGCGAACGCGTCTATCGCACCGGCGATCTCGTCCGCGCGACACCCGGCGGCGCGCTCGAATTCCTCGGCCGCGCCGACGATCAGCTGACCCTGCGCGGCCGCCGCGCCGAGCCCGCCGAGGTCGAGGCCGCGCTGATGGCGCTCCCCGAGATAGCGCACGCGGTCGCAACCACCCACGAATCCGCGCGCGGCACCCGATTGATCGGATATGTCGTCCCCGCAGCGGGATTCGACCTCGACCACGCCGACCTCATTCGCCGCCTGCGCGAATCGCTCCCCGCCGCACTGATTCCCGCGCAGCTCGTCGAACTGGACCGCCTGCCCGTCACCACGCACGGCAAGATCGATCGATCCGCCCTGCCCGAACCGCCGATGGGGGAGCGGCCCTACCGTGCGCCCGAGTCCGAACTCGAGCGCCTGGTCGCCGACCATTTCGCAGCGATCACCGGAGCCCCCCGCGCCGGCCGCGACGACGACTTCTTCGAACTGGGCGGGAACTCGCTGCTGGGCGTGGCGCTGTCGGCCGAGCTCGCCACCGCCACCGGGCTGCCGGTGACGGTGCGCTGGCTCTACGCCGCCCCGACCGTGCGCGAGCTGGCCGCCCGCTTGGCCGATCCCGGCGACGCGGCCGGAGACGACGCGCTCGGCGTCGTACTCACCTTGCGCCGCACCGGATCCCGGCCGCCGCTGTTCTGCGTGCACTCCGCCGTCCCGTTGGCTTGGTGCTATTCCGGCCTGGCCCGGCAGGTCGCCGACCGTCCCGTCTACGGTCTGCAAGCGCTGACGCTCGACGGCACACCGCGCTGCGGCGCCGCCATCGATGATCTCGCCGACGGCTATGTGGACGAGATCGTGCGCGTCCAGCCCGACGGCCCATATCACCTGCTGGGCTGGTCACTCGGCGGTCAGATCGCACACGCCATCGCGGTCCGCCTGCGCGCCCGCGGCGCGGCCGTCGCCACCCTCGCCATGCTCGACAGCGTCATCTTTCCCGACGACATGCCCCCGCCGCCGGTGCCGCGCATGCGCGATCTGCTCACCCACCTGCTCGGCGACGAACCCGAGGACGGCGATGCCCTGCCCGACCTCACCGCCGACCAGGCGGCCGCCGAACTGGCCACCGCCGCAGCATCATTCGGCACGGGACTGACCGCCGACCAGCTGACCCGCCTGCATCGCGGGTACGCCGACGGTGTGCGGCTGTCGCACGGATACCGGCCCGGCGTCTTCGACGGTGACCTGCTGTACTTCTCGGCGACCCGCGGGGTCACCGAGCTGCTCGACGCGCAGATGTGGCGCCCGCACGTCACCGGGGCGCTCATCGAACATCCGGTGCAGGCCACCCACGCCCAGCTCTGCAATGCCGATGTCGTGGCGGTCATCGGCCCGCTGCTCGCCGCTCACCTGGATCGCGGGGACGCGTGATGAGGACCGGGACGCGCTCGGGCGTGCGCTGGTGCAATGTGTATGCCGACCCGCAGGATTGGGCGCGGCAGGGACCCGCGGCCGCGGTGCTCACGCAATGGATGACCGATCATCTGCTGCAACCGCATCCGGAGCTGGGCCGGCCGGGACCGGTGTGCCCGTTCGTGCGGCACAGTGCCGCACGGGAACTCGTCTGGGCCGGCTGCGCGACCGGCGGCGACGAGCTGCCGATCGAGGGAATGCACCGGATCGTCGAGGACGCGGTCGAGGTGTACGGCGGACTGCGGCGGGAGGATCCGGCGGGCGCGGCGCGGTCGACGCTCATTACCGTCTTCCCGGAACTCACCCGCTACGACCTGATCGATGCCGTGCACCGGGCACGCAAGACCCAGGTGGTCGCCCAGGGCTTGATGCTCGGGCAGTTCTATCCGGGCTGCGCGGTGCCGGGACTGTGGAATCGCGACTTCCATCCCCTGGACGCGCCGGTGCCGATGCTGGTGCTGCGCCCGATGATGACCACCGACTTCCCCTTTCTGGTGGGTCGCACCGACTGGCTGTACGCGTACTTCAGCCGGTTCGCACCGGATCTGCCGCGCAAACTGCGGTGGGCTATTGCCGAGCGAATGCATGTCGAGGGTCCGAAGGTGGGTGAAATAACGGCGTTGCGCATACATTCCGCCGATGAACACGCCCGTTGATCACGGAAAATCGCTCCTTCTCGCGGGATACTCCATTCATGCATCGGCTCGCGCGCTGCCTGATCGTCTTCGTTTCGGCATTCGCTGCTCTGTTGCCATTACCGGCTGCCGCCGATCCTGGATCCGCGATCCTCGAGGTCCGCCCGCTCGGCGGCCGCCAATTCGAGGTCGTCGTCTACTCGGCGGCCATGGGCCGGGCGATCCCGGTGTGGGTCTCGCATCCGGGCGGTCCGGCCCCCGCGCTGTATCTGCTCAATGCCGTCGACGGCGGCGAATCCGGCGGCCCCTGGACCAATCGCACCGATGCCGCCCGGTTCTTCGCCGACAAACCGGTCAATGTGATCCAGCCGATCGGCGGGCGCGCCTCCTTCTACACCGATTGGATGTCCGATGATCCGGTCCTGGGCCGCAACAAGTGGTCGGCCTTCCTGATCGACGAATTGCAGCCGCTGATGGACTCGCATTTCGGCATGACCGGCCGCAATGCCGTTGCCGGAACATCGATGTCGGCGACCTCGGCGCTGAATCTGGCCATCGAGGCGCCGGGCCGGTTCCAGGCGGTGGGCTCCTACAGCGGCTGCCCGCGCACCAGTGACCCGCTCGCCCGCTTCTACGTGCATTCGCAGCTGCAGCTGTTCGGCGCGAATGCCGCCAATATGTGGGGTGCGGCCGACAATCCGGCCTGGAATGCCCACGATCCGGTGCTCAACGCCGACCGGCTGCGCGGTGTGGCGCTCTACATTTCGGCGGGCAATGGCGCGCCGGGCGTGCACGACACCCTCGCCGCGCCCTCCATCGCGGGTGACGCCGCCCGGCTGGCGGATCGCATGGCGATCGGCGGCGTTATGGAAGCCGTTGTCCGGCAATGCACTTCCTCGCTGACCGACCGGCTGGCCGCGCTCGGCATCCCGGCCACCGTGGTGCATCGCGACGGCACGCACGCCTGGCCGTACTGGGAGGACGATCTGCACAACTCCTGGCCGCTGTTCGCCGGCGCGCTCGGGGTGTAGCGGTTCAGCGGCGATCCGCCGGTTCGGGCAGGGCGAGGGTCAGCACGGCGGTCCCGAGCGCCGCCACCGCGATCGCCGCGAACATGGTGACGCTGCCGGACAGGGTGTGCGCGCGGAAGAACACCGCGCTCAGCAGGGCCAGCCCCAGCGCGTTGCCGATCTGCTCGATGGTCGGCACCAGCCCCGAGGTCGCATCCAGCTGCCGCTGATCCAGGCCGGACAAGATGACCGGTTGCAGTGGCACGGAGAACAATCCGACCCCGAGCCCCGCCAGCACCACCGGACCGGCCACCAGCGGAACCGATATCGCGCCGCCGGTCAGAGACAGGTATCCGGCCCCGATGGCGACCCACGCGCCGAATCCGGCGATACCCGCCGCCAGCACGCGAACTCCCCAGCGCCGCACCAGCATCGGTGAGGCCAGCGCACCCGCGCAGGCGCCGATGGCGAACGGCGTCATGAGCAAGCCGGTCTGCCACGGCGAAAACCGCAGCACCTCTTGCAAAGTAATGGAGATCGCGAACACGAACGCGGTGAACAAGCCGAAGAACACCGTGATCAGCACCGACCCGAGTGCGAAGCCGCGATCGCCGAACACATCGAAACGCACCAGCGCGGCCCCGCCCCGCCGCGCGGCCCGCCGCTGCTGCGCCACGAACACCGCCGCTCCGGCCGCCGCCACCGCGATCATCGCCAATGGTCCTGCCCGCCAGCCATTCTGCTGAATATCGGTGAGCGCGACCAGCAAGGCGAACAGGCACGCACTCGACAGCACGGCCCCGGGCAGATCCAGCCGCTCTCGCCGCTCCGGCCGCCCCAGGTGCAGATATCGCAGCGCCAGCCCGAACGCGATCAGCCCGAGCGGCACATTGATCAGGAATATCGAATGCCATCCGAGTCCGAACACATCCGCCGTCACCAGCGCCCCACCCAGAATCGGCCCCACCATCCCCGCGAATCCGGCCACCGCCCCGTACACGGCGAACGCCTGCGCATGCCTGCTGCGCGGAAAGCTCGCTCCCACAATGGCAATGGTCTGCGCCGCCATCCCGCCCGCCGCCCCGCCCTGCACCACCCGCGCCGCCACCAGCTCGCCCGCGCTGCCCGCCATCCCGCACCACACCGACGCCGCCGTGAACCCCGCCACCGACCCCAGAAACATGATCCGCCGCCCCACCAGCTCCCCGAGCCGCGCCGCCGTGAGCAGCGTGCACGCGAACGCCAGCGCATACCCGGACACCACCAGCAACTGCGCCTGCGCCGACGCCCCCAGATCCGCGGTGATCCGCGGCAGCGCCGTGGTCACGATGGTCCCGTCGACCATCTGCATGAACACCGCGATCAGACAGCCCGCGAAGCACAGCCACGCCGCGGTCTCGCCGCCCGGCCGAGCCTCGGCGGCGACCTTCCGGGAACCCTGCGGCGAGTCGATTTCGCCAGCTTAACGGCAGTGGACAGTGGCGACGGTGATCCCGGGCGCGGGTCCGGTGCGGGTCGTTCTCGCCCGCGTCGTCAATGCCGCTGGACTCGAACGAATGGCCGCCGGGGATTGACCTACGCGGAGCGCCTTGGTGAGCTGTGGGGCGACGGTGTAGCAAACGGCGCGGCCTGTTCGGTGTGCCACCAGGATGAGGGGATCACGGGTATGAGCGACGGCTTGCGGTTTGTGTCCACCACCGGCGAACTCGAGGAGTTGCCGTTGATGTCGGTGATCATGGCGGCCAAACCGTCGCGGTCGGTGTTCCAGAAGTGGATCGACCGGCAGGGTGGGACGCCGACCTGGGTGCGCACCATGAGCGATGATCGCTACACCTCCGAGGAGCTGGCCGTCGGCCCGTTTCCACTATCGGCGCCCCAGCGATTCCGGTTCGTGGTGCTCTACGACCCGTCCCTGCACGGCCATCCGAACGAGTGGGAGAGCGCGCTGTCCGCCGCCGAGTGAGCGGCGCGAGCCCGTCACCCGGCGACGACAGTGGTCTGCGCGTCGCGCGCCGTCACGAGGTGACGGCGACGGCTGGGCAGCATCAGCGTCGGGTGGTTGACGCTCCACACCGTCGAGGCGCAGATGAGTTCCTTGATGCGCGCGCCCATGCGGCCCGTGGTCACCTTGGGCGTGGGCTGATCCTCGGGGGTCACATGCTGGATGACGGCATCGCGGCGGCCCAGGCTGATGCACTGCTTGGCGTAGCCGATGGGGGCATCGGGAACCTTGCGGCCGGTCAGGCGCGCGGCGAGGGCGTCGGCGCCCTGCCAGGCCATGGGAATCGCTGTGGCGCAGCCCATCCGGAGCGGCCTGTCGCCCTGCCCGATGACGAATGCGGCATCGCCGAAGGCGTACACATCCGGATGCGAGACCGAGCGCAGCGTGGCGTCGACGACGATCCGCCCGTTTCCGGATACCTCCAGCGTGCTGGCGGCCGCGATCGGGTGCACCTCGAAACCCGCGGTCCACACGGTCAATTCGGCCGGAATCTCCCCGTCCGAAGTCACCACGCCCTTCGCTTCCACACGGGTGACCTCGGTCTGCTCGTGGACGGTGATGCCGAAGCGGTCGAAGGCGGCGCGCAGGTAGCGCTGCGCCTTCTCGTCCAGCCAATCGCCGAGACCGCCGCGGGCGGCGATCGCGACCTTCAGATCCGGGCGCGCCTCGGCGATCTCAGCGGACACCTCGAGTCCGGTCAGACCGCCGCCCACGATCAGCACCCGCGCACCCGCCGCCAGCTCGTTCAGCCGTTCGCGCACCCGCAGCGCGGCCGCCTTGCTCGCGACATTGTGGGCGTGGTCGGCGACACCGGGAACGCCGTAGTCGGCGATGGTGCTGCCCAGGGCGTAGACGAGGGTGTCGTAGCCGAGGGTCTCGGCGCCGCGCTCGCCGGTGAGCTCGACGGTCCTGCGGTCCGCGTCGACCGCGATGACCCGCGCGATCCGGACCTGAACGCCGGTGCCCGCGTAGATCTCTCGCAACGGGCGCTGCGGCAGGTCCTGGCCGCTGGCGAGCTGGTGCATGCGCACGCGTTCCACGAAGTCGGGATCGGCGTTCACGATGGTGATCTCGACGTCGTCGCGGTGCAGCCGCTTGGCGAGGCGGCCCGCGGTGATGGCTCCGGCGTACCCGGCTCCGAGGACGACGATGCGGTGCTTCATGGCTGGCTCCTATCGGGTTGGACTCACACCCTGAACCGGACAGCTGCCCGAACCCTGACAGGAAAGCGTTGTGATGTGGGTCACCACCCCGTGCGGTAGGGCCGCTGAGGTCCGGCGGCGGCCCACTGACGCTGGAGGTGCACCAGCTTGTCCGGATTGACCTGGATATGGATCGCCGCGACGCCGTCGGCGGTCGCCTCGATGCTGAAGACGCCGTACACCTGCCCGCCGATCTCGAGCAGCACGGCCGGCCCGCCGTTGATCTCGACGGCGTAGATGCTCGGGACGCCGTCGACCAGCGCCCGCTTGGCGGCGTTGGGATGGAACAGGTTGTGCAGGTAGCGGGCGACCCGGGCCACGCCGAGGACCGGGGTCTTGCGGGCGTGCACCTTGCCGCCGCCGTCGGCGATGCTGAACGCATTGTCGGTGAGCAGCCGGGCCAGCGGCTCGGTATCGCCGCTGAGCGCCGCGGCCAGGAACTCCTCGACGATCTTGCGCGCGGCCTCCGCGTCGACCGTGGTGCGGGCGCGTTCGCTGCCGACGTGCTGTTTGGCGCGGCGGTAGATCTGCTGGCAGTTCACCTCGGTGAGATCCAGGATCTCGGCGACCTCGCGATGGGAGTAGCCGAACGCCTCGCGCAGCACGTACACCACGCGCTCATTGGGGGAGAGCCGCTCCATGACGGTGAGCATGGCCATGGAGACCGATTCGCGCTGCTCGGCGGTGTCGGCCGGGCCGAGCATGCGGTCACCCGCCAGAATCGGCTCGGGGAGCCACTGCCCCACATAGGTTTCCCGCCGGGCGCGCGCCGAGGTGAGCTGATTGAGGCAGATATTGGTGAGCACCTTCGTCAGCCACGCCTCCGGCGTCTCGATGAGCTCGCGGTCCGCGGCGTGCCAGCGCAGGTACGTGTCCTGCACCGCATCCTCGGCATCGCTCGCCGATCCCAGCAGCCGATAGGCGATCGCCTCCAGGCGGCCTCGGGAGGCCTCGAACAGATCGGCTTGGTACGTGCTGAGCGACATCTGCCCATGGTCGGCCACCGAGCCGGGCCGCGTCCACTCGCGCCCGGCCGGGAGCAGCGTGGCGGCGGTCACGGGAATATTCGCTGGCCGGTCACCGGCGGCCCTTGTTAGGGTCGATCTCGTGAATTACCAGATGTATCTCTGATTCCCCTCGAGTCCCGCACCGCCCGAGCGAGTCGTGCGGGACTCTCTCGTGATGTCCTGACGCGCCGTCGTGCGCGCGACTCATCGAATCACGGCACGCCATCCTCTTTTTCGCGATACCTCGCGGTCTACGGGCGTGCCCGGAGGAAGAACATGACCATCTGGACTCATCCTGCCCGTGAGCGGGCGCAATTGACCTGTACGGCCGTGCGCGTGGAGCGCGGTGGCCAGCTCGTGCTCGACGGCGTCGATCTGACGGTGTCGCCGCGGTCGCGCTGGGCGATCGTCGGCGAGAACGGCCGCGGCAAATCCACGCTGCTGCATGTGCTGGCGGGGGAGCTCGCCCCGGATTCCGGTGCGGTGCAGCGGATCGGCACGCTGGCGCTGGCGACGCAGGAACTGCCCGATCACGACGAGCGCGACATCGGCGATGTCATCGACGAACAGCTCGCCCCGGCGCGAGCCGCGCTGGACCGGCTCGACGCGGCGACGGCGGCGCTCACCGCGGAGCGACCGGGTGCGGACGAGGAATACAGTGCCGCATTGGATCTCGTGCAACTGCTCGACGCCTGGGACGCCGACCGGCGGGTGCGGGTCGCGCTCGAGGGGCTCGGTGCGATCACCGACCGGCAGCGCCCGCTCGCGACACTGTCGGTGGGACAGCGATATCGGGTGCGCCTGGCCGTAATGCTCGGCGCCGGACACGATTTCCTGCTGTTGGACGAGCCGACCAACCATCTCGACAGTGCCGCACTGGAATTCCTCACCGCGGCGTTGCGCGGCTTCGCCGGCGGCGTGGTGCTGGTGAGCCACGACCGGGCGCTGCTGTCCGATGTGGCGGAGACCGTGATCGATCTCGATCCCACCCGGGACGGCCGCCCGCGCGTCTACGGCGGCGGCTACGCCGGATATCGGAAAGGCCGTGCGGCCGAACGGGAACGCTGGGAGCAGGAGTACAAGCAGCAGCGCACCGAGGCCGAGCGGCTCGCCCAGGATCTGACCGCCGCCCAGGACCGCCTGGTCACGGGCTGGCGGCCGGACAAGGGCACCGGAAAACATCAGCGCGCCACCCGCGCGGGCGCCCTCACCCGCGCGGTCCATCGCCGCCAGGACGCCCTGGACCGCCACAGCGTCGACGGACCGCCGCCACCGCGGCGATTCACCATGCCCGCCATGCCATCCCGGCCCGGCGTGACCCTGATCCGGGCCGAGGAGATCATGGTCGATCAGCGGCTGCGCGAACCCGTCGGCGTGACACTGGATTCCGGTGATCGCCTGGTGATCACGGGCGCCAATGGCGCCGGCAAGTCGACGCTGCTGGAAGTGCTCGCCGGGACGCTGGAGCCCACCGCCGGGACCGTGCACCGGGCACGCCGGGCGCGAATCCGGTTGCTGCGCCAGGAGTCCGCGCAACAGCCGCAACGCCGGGCCCGGGATGCCTACGCCGCGTTCACCGCCGGCCTGGTGTCGGGCGGGCTGCTCGCCGCGGACGAGGTGGTCGATCTCGCCGAACTCGGTGTGCTGTCGACCGAGGACGCGAACAAGCGGCTGGGCGAGCTGTCCATGGGACAGCAGCGTCGCCTCGACCTGGCGTGCGCGCTGGCCGCGCGCCCGCATCTGCTGCTGCTCGACGAGCCCACCAACCACTTGTCCATCGCGCTGGTGGACGAGCTCACCGAGGCCCTGCGGGCGAGCGCCGCGGCGGTGGTGGTGGCCACCCACGACCGGCAGTTGCGGCGCGATATCCGGCAGTGGCCGCACCTGCACCTGCCGGCTCGGCCCTTGGCCCCCGCGTCTGCCTGATGCGTCACTTTTCGGGTTTCAGGTGGTTGACCGGCCGCCGATATCGTGCAATATGCTTAGGCTTACCTACATACGAGGAGTCTTGCCCCATGATCCGTTCACTCGTCGCGGCCTCGCTGGCGACCGCCGCCCTGCTGTCCCCGGTCGCCGCCGTCGTCGTGGTCACCGCTCCCGCCGCCGTCGCCGCTCCGGCCACGCCGAGCCCGGGTGAACTCCAGGGCAAGCTGCAGGCCGCGCTCAATGGCTCCGCCGCCGAGCTCGAGTCCGGCGATGCCGCGGCGATCGCGGTGGTCGGCCAGACCATCAACCGCATTCCCGGCTACTCCTGGGAT
Source organism: Nocardia sp. NPDC127526 (assembly GCF_042672265.1). Taxonomy (NCBI): domain Bacteria; kingdom Bacillati; phylum Actinomycetota; class Actinomycetes; order Mycobacteriales; family Nocardiaceae; genus Nocardia; species Nocardia sp. NPDC127526. The sequence continues at coordinate 32,562 of NZ_JBHXVO010000005.1, forward strand.
GTTTCGGGCCCGGTCACCGTCGACGGTGACGTCCTCAATGCCACCCTGAACAGCCGCCTCGGCTCGTACTCCTACCCGATCCCGTTGACCTGGAAGAACATCGGCGGCACCTGGAAGCTGTCGCAGGAGAGCCAGGACACTCTGGTGAGCTACGCCAATATGGCCTGGTAGCGAACCGGACGGTGCGCCGAACTCTCCCCTCCTCAACCAGTTCGGTGCACCGGACCCGGTTCGTCGGCCTGAGCCTAGGCGAGCCCGGCATTCGGCGGCAAGAAAAATCGGTAGAAAACGCGGAATCAACGGCGCGCCACGGGAGTAGCCTGCTGAGGTACATTGCAGGCTGTTCACCGCTCTGAGGGACAGCGGCCGAGTCATTCGGCGAGCTGTAGGGGAAAACTGGTGCAAAACCAACCGGAGTACGCTACGTTTCTCGCGGCGTGTGTGCGGGAGCGGCGACGCGAACTCAATGTCAGCCTCGACGATGTCATCGCCGCCGGCGGGCCGACGCGGCGCACGCTGGTGCGCGTGGAGGCCGCGACGCTGGGGCCCGCGCCGAAACCGGTCACCTTCCGCCGCCTGGATCAGGCGCTGTCCTGGCACAGCGGCAGTGCCGCCCGCGCGTATTGGCGTGGGGAGAAGCCGCGCGCCCGCGCCGAACAGCGGACGCTGGACGCGGGCACCGCGGTCGTGGCGGTTCCGGCCGCATTGGCTTTGCAGCTGTTCAACACTCAGATCGAGCTCAATGCCGCCCTCGGGACGGATCCGGTCGACGAGCGTGGACTGCGGTCCTCGGTCGACCGGCTCAATACCCATCTGGGCCGGCTGCTCGGTCTGTATCTCACCGACCTGCTGGAACGGAACTGGCGTCCGGACGCCGCGCCGCCGCCCCTGGTGGAGCAGGCCTTCGGGGAGCTGCTGAGCACACCGGTGTCCGAGGACGATCCGGACTACGAGGACAAGTTGTACCGGCGCTGGCTGATCGGCCGTGCCCCCGACATTCCGGACGCCCTGGCGGGTAGATTCTCCGGCAGGCTCGCGCGGGCGCGTCAGGATGCAGGAGAAGGCTCGGTATGAATGTCGTTGCGGATCGAGTCAACCGGCTGTGCGGGTTGCTCGGACGCTCCGACGATCGGGCCGAGCAGAACGCGCAGATCGCGACCGCGGCCGGCGGGATACTCGGCCGCGTCGTCTGCGCCGCCGAGATCGAAGCGGTCCGCGCCCCCTGGGACACGAGGGTGAGCGCATTCACGAGGCGCTCGGGGAGTACCTCGGCGGCTTCGTCGGGCCGGACTCGGTCGCCCGCATGGGGAATATGCTGGCGCGCGGCGCTTTCGACACCGACAAGGAGCTCGAGGCGGAGAGTTTCGCGAATCTCATCATGCCCGCCATCCGGCGGCGGCCCTTCGCGCCGCTGCGCAACAGCTTCGGGCGGCGCTGATGCTGCCGCCGCATTCCTCGCTGCCGGAGGCGTTCGCCTGGCCGCTGTGGGCGCTGACCGCGACCGTGACCGCGCTGCGGTTGCGCTGGTGCCATGACACGTTCGCCAATCGGCAGATCAATGTGGCGCTGGTGGGATCGACGCTGGCGTGGCTGCTGCTGATCGAGACGGCCCAGCTGCGGCTCACGGCGCTGCTGCCGTTCGTGAGCCCGGCGCGGCAATATCAGCTCGCGAACGCGTTGATGATCGTGGTCACCGCGGCGGCGTATCTGATGATCTCGCATACCCGCCAACGCAATCCACCGGCGCCGGTGCGGGTCTACACCGCGGCCGTGCTGCTCGGGCTCGGGTACCTGATCCTGGGCGATGCCGTGGTCGCGGGCGGCGGGATCGTCTTGCAGTATCCGGGTTGGCAGGCGGCGCCGATGACGGTGTTCTTCGTCGTGTTCCCGTACGCGTGCGCGGTGCTGATCGTCGGCGCCTGCATCCAGGAGCTGCGCGCCCGTCCGCCGCTCGGGGCGCGGCTGTTCTACGGGCTGTTCCTGGCGATCTTCACCGGGCTGATCTGCAGTCTCACCTTCGGACTCACCACCTCGTTCATTCGCGCGACCGGGCATGTCAACGGGTTCACCGAATACGCCGCGCACACCGACCGCATGGCGTTCGTGGCCGACATCATCGCCTTCACACCCCTCGCGGCGATCCCGCTGGTGCTGCGCCTGATCGATATCGTGCGCGGCGATCCGGCCGCCCGCGCCATCGCCGATCTGACGCCGCTGTGGGAGGACCTCACCGGCGTGTGCCCCGAGGTGGTGCAGCCGCGCCCGGCCGACGCCGACGACACCTATCGCCTGCACCGCATGGTGATCGAGATCGACGACGCCATCCTCGCCCTCTCGCCGTACGCGCCACCCGCCGATACGGAGCGCACGGACCTGCGCGTGACCGCGCGACGGCTCGCCGCCGCCGTCACGGCGAAACTGGCCGGAGCACAACCGGACTCCTCCGCCGGGCTCGATATGCCGGGCGGCGACGATTTGCAGACCGAAACCCGAATCCTATCCGCGCTCGCCAAGGAATGGTCTATGCCGGTCGTCCCGCGATAGGGGTCGGCCGATCGCGCGGTGAATTGATAATTCTCACCCCTGCTTCGGGATTTCCTCTCGTTGCTGGTCACACAGGTGCGTTGCGGCGCAACAGGGTTCGGATAGGGGTGGGGAGCGGCGGGTAGGGGTTGGCGAGCCGATCGCGGGAATGATATTTCTCGGTTGCCGCGGCGGCGTCGCCGATCGGATCTCTCTTTGTCGAAGTCGACGAAATCCCGCTCATTATTGGAGGAGTCTCCATGTTCACGCGTATCGCCATTGTCAATCGCGGTGAAGCAGCGCGACGGCTGATTCATGCGGTGCGCGAGTTCAATGCCGAGCACCGGAACCGGGAACCATTGCGGACCATTGCCTTCTACACCGAGGGCGAGCGGCACGCCGGATTCGTGCGGGAAGCCGACGAGAGCTACTGCCTGGGACCGGCTTCCGCGCGGCCCTATCTCGACCTGGCCGTCCTGGAGCGGGCGCTCATCGCCACCGGGGCCGAGGCGGCGTGGCCCGGTTGGGGTTTCGTGGCCGAGGAGCCCGCGTTCGTGGAGGTGTGCGATCGCGCCGGGGTGACATTCATCGGGCCGAGCGCCGCGGCCATGCGGGCACTGGGCGACAAGATCGGGGCGAAACTGCTGGCCGAGGCGGCCGAGGTGCCGGTCGCGGCGTGGAGTCGCGGGCCGGTGGAGACCCTGGAGGCGGCCCTGGATGTGGCCGAGCAGGTGGGGTATCCGCTCATGCTGAAGGCGACCGCCGGCGGCGGCGGGCGCGGAATTCGCATTGTCACCACGCCCGCGGAATTGCGGGAGGCCTACGCGCGGACCGGGGAGGAGGCGGCCCGCGCCTTCGGCAACCCGACGGTGTTCCTGGAACGGCTGGTCACGGGGGCGCGTCATATCGAGGTGCAGGTGATCGCGGACGCGCACGGCGGGGCATGGGCGCTGGGTGTGCGCGACTGCACGGTGCAGCGGCGCAATCAGAAGATCATCGAGGAATCGGCGTCGCCGCTGCTGGACGCCGCCCAGATCGCGCAGCTGAAGGAATCGGCCGAGCGGCTGGTCGCCAAGGTCGGGTACTGCGGGGCCGCGACGGTGGAGTTCCTGTACCAGCCGCAGGAGCGCCTGTTCGCCTTCCTGGAGGTGAACACCCGCCTGCAGGTCGAACATCCGGTCACCGAGGTGACCTGCGGAATCGACTTGGTCAAGGCGCAATTGGAGGTGGCGGCGGGCCTGCGGCTGACCGGGGAGCGGCCGGTCGAGCGCGGGCACGCCGTCGAGGCGCGGCTCAATGCCGAGGATCCCGATCGCGACTTCGCGCCCGCACCGGGGCGGATCGAACTGCTGCGCTGGCCCGCCGGACCGGGCATTCGCATCGACACCGGGGTCGTCGAAGGCGATGAGATCCCACCGGATTTCGACTCCATGATCGCGAAGATCATTGCCTACGGGCGGGATCGGGACGAGGCGCTGGCGCGACTGCGGCGCGCGGTGGCCGAGACCACCGTGGTCATCGAGGGCGGGGCGACCAACAAGAGCCTGGTCATGTCGCTGCTCGAGGCCCCCGAGGTGGTGGCGGCCACGGCGGACACCCGCTGGGTCGATCGGGCGCGCGGCGCGGGGGAACTCATCGCGCCGCATCACACCGGCATCGCCCTGGCCGCCGCGGCCATCGCCGGCTACGAGGACGATGAGGCCGCGCGCCGGATCCGATTGTGGGAGACCGGGCGTGGCGGGCGGCCGCAGCTGCTGGACGAACCGGTGCGCGCGGTCGAGGTGAAGCTGGCCGGGCGTGGGCATCGGGTGACCGCGGAGCGGATCGGGCCCGCGCGGTTCCGGATCGGCATCGACGGGGATGCCCGCTTCGATGTGGATTTCCTGCGGCGCGACCGGTATTCGAGCCGGTTGACGGTGGGGGAGCGGACCTACCGGATCGTCACCGCCACACACGGCATCGTGCAGGTGGTCGAGGTGGACGGCGTCACGCACCGGGTCAGCCGCGACGAGGGCGGTGCGGTGCGTGCGCTCGCCCCGGCGCTGGTGGTGGCCACGCCGGTGGCGGCGGGGGCCGAGATCGCCGCGGGCGCACCAGTATTGGTGCTGGAGAGCATGAAGATGGAAACCGTGGTCCCGGCGCCCTTCGACGCCCGGGTGCGGGCGCTGCTGGTCTCGGTGGGCAGCCAGGTCGCCACCGGAACGCTACTGGCGCAGCTGGAACCGCTGGGCGAGGCAACAGAGGCCGAGTCGGCCGAGCCCGTCGATCTGCTGCTGCCCGCGCTCGACGAGCCGCCGGTGGCCGCCGCGGCGCCGGCAATGCTGAACGAAATCAATTGGACTGTCCTGGGTTTCGATCGATCGACCGGACCCGATGGCGCGCTGGCGCGGTACCTGCGGGACCGCGCGGCACTGGTCGCCGAGACCGGTGACGTGCACTCCGCCGAATGCGAGATCCTCGAATCGTTCTGCGATATCGCCGAATTGTGCGACTTCCGGCCCGAAGCCGACTCCCATCGCAGCCGTCGCGAACAGCTGCACATCTACCTGCAGAGCCTGGACGTGAACCGCGGCGCGCTGTCGGCCGGATTCCGGCAGGCGCTGACCAGCGCGCTGCACCGCTACGGGGTCGGCGGATTCACCCGCACACCCGAGCTCGAACAGGCCGTGTACCGGATTGTGCTGGCCACCAAGAACTTCGACGCCCATGTGCACACCGTGCAGGAACTGCTGAAGATGTGGCTGGGCGATCCGCGGCCCGAGGGTGAGGCCGTGCGCGCCACCCTGGAACGGCTGATCACGGTGCTGGGCGGGCGGGCGCCGCTGCCCGCGGATCTGGCGCGCAGCGTCGTGTCCCGCTGGTACCTGCATCCGGAGGCCGAGGCGGCGCGCACCGCCCTGCTGGCCGCGGCCGCCGACGAACTGCGGGCCCTCGCCACCATTCCGGCCTCCCGTGAGCGCGCCGAGCGCCTCGCCGCGCTCGCCGAGGTGCCCGAAACCCTCGACGGGATCGTGCTGGCGCGGCTGCGGCAGCAGGGATTCGTACCCGATCAGCCGCTGCTGGAGGTGCTGTGCCGCCGCCGCTACGGCGAGCAGCGGCTGGGTTCGGTGCGCACCCTGGTGGTCGGCGGGCGGGTCTTCGCGAGCTGTGACTACCAGCTCGAACTGCGGCCGCATCACACGGTGCCCACGGTCTGCGTCGCCGGGATCGGCCGGATGGCGGATCTGGGCTCCGGCGACGACAGCTCACTGGTCGCCGGGGTGAACGCCATCCTGGCCGCCGGACCCGAGAATCACGTGCCGGTGGTCGACCTGCTGCTGGCCTGGCCGGATGGACCCGGCTCGGTGCCCGAGCGGGCGGAGGAACTGCTGAACGCGCTGCGCGCCACCGGGATCGCGGAGCAGGCGCGGCGCATTACCGTGGCGGTGCCGCCCGCCGAGGACGGGCCGGTCGAGCACTACACCTTCCGCCGCCGTGACGGAGAGCTGGTGGAGGACAGCGTGATCCGCGGCGTGCACCCCCTTGTCGCGCGGCGGCTGCACCTGTGGCGGCTGCGGGAATTCCACCTGAACCGGCTGCCCGCCGCGGCGGATTCCATGCTGTATCACATCGAGGCCAAACAGAATTCGTCCGATCAACGACTCGTCGCCATGGCACAGGTGCGGCGCTTCGAACCGGTCCGCGACGAGACCGGGGCGATCGTCGGCGTGCGCGGCGCGCAGGCCACCCTGGAAGGCTGCGCCGAGGCCATCGCGCGGGCGCGCCGCGAACTCGACCCGGCCGGAACCCGCCTCGAACCCAATTCCATCTGGCTCGATGTGCGCCCGGTCATCGAGGCCGAGCCCGAGCTGCTGGCCGAGTGGTTGCGCACGGCCGCACCGCATATCGTGCGCGCGGGCATCGGCGAGATCGTCGTGCACGGCCGGGTGCGCCGCGCGGACGGATCGCACGACCTGCGGATGGCGCGGCTGCGCTACACCCGCGACGGCGGCACCGAGGTGACGGTCGGCGCCCCGCCGGAGCAGCCGCTGCCGCCGCTGGACGACTACCACCGCAAGGTGCTGCGCACGCGGCGCCGCGGCGCGGTGTACCCCTACGAGCTGATCGACCTGCTGACCGGCCCCGAGGGCAGCTTCACCGAACTCGACCTGGCCGGGGACGCGCTGGTCGAGGTGGATCGGCCGCGCGGGCTCAACACGGCCGGGATCGTGGTCGGCGCCGTCAGCACGCCCACCGCGCTGCATCCCGAGGGCATCCGGCGCATCGTGCTGCTCGGCGATCCGCACGCGGCGCTGGGCGCGGTCTCGGAACCGGAGTGCGCCCGCATCGTGGCCGCGCTGGATCTGGCTGAACAGCAAGGGATTCCGGTGGAATGGTTCGCCCTCTCGGCGGGCGCGCGCATTGCCATGGACTCCGGCACCGAGAACATGGACTGGGTGGCGCGGGCGCTGCGCCGCATCGTGCGGTTCACCCAGGCCGGCGGTGAGATCAATATCGTGGTGGCGGGCATCAATGTCGGCGCGCAACCGTATTGGAACGCCGAGGCCACCATGCTCATGCACACCAAGGGCATTCTGGTCATGACGCCCGCCTCGGCCATGGTGCTCACCGGCAAACAGTCCCTGGACTTCTCCGGCGGCGTCTCCGCCGAGGACAATTTCGGCATCGGCGGTTACGCCCGCGTCATGGGACCCAATGGCCAGGCCCAGTACTTCGCGCCGAATCTCGCTGCCGCACAGGACATCCTGATGGCGCATTACGCCCACACCTACGTGGCGGAAGGCGAATCCGGCCCCCGCCGCGCCCCCACCACCGACCCCATCACCCGCGACGTCACCGGCTACCCGCACGAGCACCCCGACAGCGAATTCACCACCGTCGGCGCCATCTTCTCCGCGACCGCCAACCCGGATCGCAAGAAGCCCTTCTCGATTCGCGCCGTCCTGCGCGCGGTCTCCGACCAGGACCACCCCCTGCTGGAGCGCTGGGCCGACATGGCCGAAGCCGAAACCGCCGTGGTCGCCGACGCCCGCATCGACGGCAGCCCGGTCTGCCTCATCGGCATCGAATCCCGCCCCGTGGCCCGCCACGGCTTCCCACCCGCCGACGGCCCCGAATCCTTCACCGGCGGAACCCTGTTCCCCCTCTCCTCGAAAAAGGTGGCCCGCGCCATCAACGCCGCCAGCGGCAACCGCCCCCTGGTCGTCCTGGCCAACCTCTCCGGCTTCGACGGCTCCCCCGAATCCATGCGCCGCATCCAACTCGAATACGGCGCCGAAATAGGCCGCGCCATAGTCAATTTCGAAGGCCCCATCGTCTTCACCGTCATCTCCCGCTACCACGGCGGCGCCTTCGTGGTCTTCTCCAAGGCCCTCAACCCCGCCATGACCGTCCTGGCGGTAGCAGGCTCCTACGCCTCGGTGATCGGCGGCGCCCCCGCCGCCGCCGTCGTCTTCTCCCGCACCGTGGACGCCCGCACCGCCGCCGACCCCCGCATCCGCACCCTCGAAGACCGCATCACCATCACCGACACCCCCGAAAAACGCGCCGACCTCACCACCGAACTGGCCGACCTCCGCACCCAGGTCCGCGCCGAACACCTCTCCGCCCTCGCCACCGAATTCGACCGCATCCACAGCATCCAACGCGCCGTGGAAGTCGGCTCCGTAGACGCCGTGATCCCCGCCACCGAACTCCGCCCCCGCATAGCCGCCGCCATCCGGTCACAGCCCTGATCGGATTCCTTTCGGCGCAGGCCGAAATCGGTGGCGAGCCGGCGGATCGCATGGCACGCTGCGGGTCTCGGATCGCGCATCGGGACCGGATGCGCGCCGGTGATCGAAAGAGGTGGGGGATGGCAGCGGATGGCGCGTTCGAGTGGACCGAGATCGAGGCCGCGCCCGAGGGGGTGCGCAGGGCGGCCGCGAAACACGGTTTGGGATCACGTTTCGTCAAGTACCGGACGACAGTGGGACGCGGCCTGGCGACCGTTCTCAAACTCGTGGGCACCGGGCTGGTAGCCGCGCTCTTCGGCGGTATCGCGTTGCACGCCTTCGGCGATGACAGCCCGGTGATCGGACTGCTCACGGGCGCCGTCGCGGCCGCATCGCTCTACACGATGATCCCGATGGTGCGGTCGCTGGTGAAGTTCCGGGACGAGATCTATCTGCTGGACGCCGGTCTGGTGCAACTGAGCGGGCGACGCGCGCGGGTCTTCCCGTGGTCGACGGTCGAGGCGTACAGCGATGTCACGCGCTGGGTCAAAGGGGGCACGACGCAGTCCATCGACTACAAGTTCACGGTGCGTACTCCCGACGGGGCGGCCGTGGTGCTCGACAACCACACCACCTGGGATATCGATAAATTGGGCGCGCACATCCAGGGCGCGGTGGCACAGCACCAGCTACCTCTCACGGCCGCCCGCGTCGAGGGCGGCGAGACGGTGACCTTCGGCCGCTTCGGCGTGAACCGCCAGGGCATCACCGACGCCGGCCGGCTCGTGCCCTGGTCCGAGGTGGATGCCATCCACCATGCGGCGGGGCAGATCGGATTCCGCCGCCGCGGCGTCCGCAAGCCCATCACCGTCCTCACCAGCAAGATCCCGAACGGCCAGGTCTTCGCCGCGCTCGCCCAGACCACCCTGCTCGCCTCGCGCGGGCGGTGAGGGGACAACCGTGACGGTCGATATCGTGATCGCACTGATCGTGCTGCTGTTCGCCGCCATGATCGTCGCCGCCATTGTTCGCGTGATCATTTCGCGCCGCCGGGTACGCCGGTTCGCCGACCTCCGCGCCGCGGGCCGATATTCCGAAGCCGCCGAGGTCGCGCGCTCGATGATCTCGAAGCTAGCCTTCCGTGACGATTTCGACTGGGACGACCTCCAGCACGAGCAATTCCGGGCCAGCCTCTTCTCATGGCACCTGAGCCTGGCCTACGTTCTCTTCGAAGCGGGCGACTATGCGGAATCCGCCCGGCACGCCGCAGAGGCCGTCGACGGCCGCACCCGCCTCCTCGGCGCCCTGCACCCGGACACGATCACCGCCCGCCATTTCCAGACCCGTGTCGACAGCATGCTGTAGCGCATCCGCCGCCTCAGCGGCAGAACTCGGCGACCATGGTTGTCCACGTTCTTATGTCATCGACCGATTTCGCGACGTGCAGGCTCGAATTGGGGAGCAGTTCGGCGAGCCGCTGTGCCGTGGAGGTCGGATGCAGCGGGTCGGTGTCCCAGGTCAGGATGAGCGTGCGGTGGGGCAGGCGAGCCACGTCTGGCTGCGGGGGCAGGTCGGATGATCCGGCGCCGCGCAGTGCCGGTGCGAGCAGCTCGTTCGGGACGTCCGGGGTGAAGTGGAACTGCGGGTGGTCGGCGAAGATCGGCAGGGGGTCTGCGGCCTCCCAGTGTTCGAGCCAGGCAGGCGCGCCCAGCGTGTCGATCTGGTCGGCGGTGTCGAGGTACCACTGCCGGGCCGCGAGGCCGTCGTCCCAGGCCGCCGGGGGGATCATCAGGACCAGGCGGCGGAAGCGATCCGGCGCTGCCAGTGCCGCGTACAGCGCGGCCGCGCAGCCGAGGGAGGAGCCGACCATGTCGAGGGGTTCGGTGAAGCTGATCTCGTCCATGAGGGCGAGCAGGTCCTGGGCGATGTTCTCGAACCGGTAGTCCTCGGCGACGGGGCGGCCCGCCGAGTGCCCGTGGCCGCGCTGGTCATAGGTGAGCAGGTGATGCTCGGCCGCGAGGCGGTCGAAGTCGAAGAGTTCGAGGCGGCGCACCGCGGCGCGGCTCAGCAGAATTCCGTGTGCGTAGGCGAGGGGTGAGCCGGAACCGCTGAGCCGATAGGCGATTCGCGCGCCCGCGCGGGGCAGATGGCTGTCCTGGGTCATTGGCGCTCACTCCGCCCGTCGACCGGTGATCTATACCCGATAAGGGTATCTCGGATATCCGCGAAGAATTCCGGATTCACGTGTGAGCGGCCGAGGGGCGGGTATGGCGGCGGTGCGGAGACGGCCGCTTCGCATTGTCCGATCTGAGGAGGTTGGCCATGACCACGGCGCCGAAAGAGGATGTCGTTGTGTTGTTGCTGGAGCAGCATGAGCAGATCAAAGGTTTGATTCAGCAGGTGGAGAGCGCGGCGGGGGAGGCCAGGCGGCAGCCGTTCGAGGAACTCGTGCGGCTGCTGGTGGTGCACGAGGCCGCGGAAGAGGAAGTGGTGCATCCGGTGTCGCGGCGGGCCGCCGTCGCCGATGCGGTGGTGGATCACCGGTTGGCGGAGGAGGGGGAGGCCAAGCAGATGCTGGTCGATCTCTATGACATGGGGGTGCGGCACGAGGAGTTCGGGCAGCGGTTCCACAGCTTCGCGCTCGCGGTGGTCGAGCATGCGGAGATGGAGGAGAAGGAGGAGTTCGAGCAGTTGCGGCAGCGGCTGTCCGAGGACGATCGCGCGCGGCTGGCGACCGCGGTGCGGGTGGCCGAGGCCGTCGCGCCCACGCGGCCGCATACGCAGGCGGGGGAGTCGATGGTCGGGAATATCGTCGCGGGACCGCCGCTGGCGCTGTTCGACCGGATTCGCGATGCCCTGCGCGACTGGCGTCGCAAGACCGAAGGGTGACAGGCATGGAGAACGGAGCGAACGACAAACAGCAGCAACTGGATGGATATCGGGTCGATCGCGAGCAGGGCAAGCTGACCACGCAACAGGGCGTGCGGGTGGACCACACCGACGACGCGCTGTCGGCGGGAGCGCGCGGGCCGACGCTGCTCGCGGATTTCCATGCGCGCGAGAAGATCACGCACTTCGATCACGAGCGCATTCCGGAGCGGGTGGTGCACGCGCGCGGCGCGGGCGCCTACGGGAGCTTCCAGCCCTACAGCGACTGGCTCGGTGAATACACCACCGCGCACTTCCTGACCGATCCGAGCATGGAAACGCCGGTCTTCGTGCGGTTTTCGACGGTGGCCGGATCCCGCGGCTCCGCCGACACCGTGCGCGACGTGCGGGGCTTCGCGACGAAGTTCTATACCGATCAAGGCAATTACGATCTGGTCGGCAACAACTTCCCGGTCTTCTTCATCCAGGACGGCATCAAGTTCCCGGATTTCGTGCACGCGGTGAAACCCGAGCCGCACAACGAGATTCCGCAGGCCGCCTCCGCCCACGACACCCTGTGGGACTTCGTGGGCGAACAACCCGAGACGCTGCACGCCATCATGTGGCTGATGTCGGATCGCGCACTGCCGCGCAGCTACCGCATGATGCAGGGCTTCGGGGTGCACACCTTCCGGCTGGTGAACGCCGCGGGCCGGGCCACCTTCGTGAAGTTCCACTGGAAACCCGAACTCGGCGTGCACTCGCTGCTGTGGGAGGAATGCCAGCAGGTCGCCGGGCAGGACCCGGACTTCAATCGCCGCGACCTGTGGGACTGCATCGAGGCCGGCCAATACCCGGCCTGGGAGCTGGGTGTCCAGTTGATCCCGGAGGAGAACGAATTCGGCTTCGACTTCGACATCCTCGACGCCACCAAAATCATTCCGGAGGAACAAGTCCCGGTACAGCCCGTCGGTCGCCTGGTCCTCGACCGCAACCCGGACAACTTCTTCGCCGAGACCGAGCAGGTGGCCTTCCACACCGCGAACCTGGTGCCCGGCATCGACTTCAGCGATGATCCGCTGCTGCAATTGCGCAATTTCTCCTACCTGGACACCCAGCTCATCCGGCTGGGCGGCCCGAATTTCGCGCAGCTGCCGGTCAATCGGCCCATCGCCGATGTCCGCAACCATCAGCAGGACGGCTACGGCCAGCACGCCATCCCACAGGGCGAGGCGGCGTACACCAAGAACACCATCGGCGGCGGCTGCCCGGCGCTGGCCGAGGAGGGCGTGTTCCGGCATGTGGCCGAACGCATGTCGGGCACCGCGATCCGGCAGCGCGCCGAGAGCTTCCGCGAATACTATTCGCAGCCCCGCATGTTCTGGCGCAGCATGTCCCCGCCGGAGGCCGAGCACATCGTGTCCGCCTTCGCCTTCGAGCTGGGCAAGGTGACCCGTCCGGCCCTCCGGGAGCGGGTGCTCGAACACCTGGTCCGCATCGACGCGGAACTGGCGGCGCGGGTGGCCGGCGAACTCGGCATGCCCACCCCGCAAGTCGAGGCCGAGACGACCGAGGCCGTGCTCTCACCCGCCCTGTCCCAGCTCGGCGCCGGCGACGCCGGCATCGCCACCCGCAAGATCGCCCTGCTGGTGGCCGACGGCGCGGACCTGGACGGGGTGCTGGGCATCCGATCCCAGCTGATGGCCCGCGACGCCGTGGTCGATGTCATTGCCCCGCACGGCGGTTCGGTCACCGGGGAGGGCCGTGACGGCGACCTGCTCACGGTGGACAAGTCTCTGGCCACCGTGAGCTCGGTGCTCTACGACGCCGTCCTGGTCGCGGGCGGACCGAAGTCGGCCGACGTGCTCGTCGGCATGGGTTCGGCCGTGCACTTCGTCCTGGAGGCGTTCAAACACGCCAAACCCATCGGCGCCTTCGGTGGCGGCGCGGCGCTGCTCCGCATTGCGGGACTGATGCCCAATATCGCCGTCGACACCGAATTCGCCGCCGAGAACGGCGTGGTCGTCACCGCTGCCGCCGGGACCGAGGCCCCGGGGCAGTTCGTCGACACCTTCGCGGAACTGCTGTCCCAGCACCGGATTTGGCGGCGCGCCACCGACGCCGTTCCGGCTTGAGCGCCCGCCGGCTCAGTGCGGCGCGGAAACCCCGGCCGCACTGGGCTTCTCGAGCTTGGAATGGGTGCGGGAGTACAGGAAGTACACGATCAGGCCGGCGACCAGCCAGACCGCGAACCGCACCCACGTCTCCCAGGGCAGCGACCAGATCAGATAGACCGAGAAGCCGATGCCGATCAGCGGAACGACCGGCATGAAGGGGAGTTTGAATTCGCGCGGCTCGTCGGGCCGGGTGCGGCGCAGCACGATGACCGCGACCGACACCACGATGAACGCCATGAGAATGCCGATATTGGTGAGCTCGGCGACCACGGTGATATCCAGCAGACCCGCCATGGCCGCGGATCCGATGCCCACGATCCAGGTGACGCGGGTCGGAACCTTGCGCGTCGGATGCGTTTTGGCGAACCATTCCGGCAGCAGCCCGTCGCGGCTCATGGCGAACCACACCCGGGTGACGCCGAGCATGAACGTCAGCACGACGGTGACAATGCCGACAATGGCGCCGACCGCGATGATATTCGCGATCCCGGGCATGCCGACGGATTCGAACGCCGTGGAGAATCCGCTGGTCGGGCTGATCTCGGTGTACTTCTGCATACCGGTCAGCACCAGGGTGGCCAGCACGTACAACACCATGGCGATGGCCAGCGAATACAGAATGGCCTTGGGCAGATGCTTCTTCCCGTCCACCGATTCCTCGGCGGCCGTGCTCATGGCGTCGTAACCGAAGACGGCGAAGAACACCGTGGCCGCGCCGGTCCACACCGCGCCCGCCCCGAACGGGAAATACGGGGTGTAGTTGGAGCTGTCGATATGGAACACGCCCAGCACGATGATGAGCACGACCAGCGCCACCTTGATGCCCACGGTGACCGTCTCGAACCGTCCGACACTGCGAATGCCGCGCGAGAGCACGAAGGCGGTGCCGAGGCAGAACAGGACGGCGAACACGTCGACCACATGGCCGTCGCCGGTGCCGGAGGCCCCCATCATCCAGTTCGGCAGATCGATATTCACCTGCTCCAGCAGGAATTTGAAATATCCCGAGACCCCGATGGCCACCACCGCCGCGACCGCGATGTACTCCAGCAGCAGATCCCAGCCGATGAACCAGCCCGCCAGCTCACCGAGGGACACATAGCCGTAGGTGTAGGCCGAACCCGCCTTCGGGACCATGCCCGCGAATTCGGCATAACACAGCGCGGCCGCGGCGCTGGCGACGCCGGCAATGAGAAACGAGATCAGCACCGAGGGCCCGGTGACGGAATGCGCGACCGATCCGGCGAGGGTGAAGATGCCCGCGCCGATAATGCCGCCCACGCCGATGGCCGTGAGCTGCCAGAGCCCGAGGTGCCGGGCCAGCCGTTCATCGGCGGGCGTGTCCTCCTCGACTTCCCGGAGGGGTTTGCGGCGCAACATCTGATTGCGCAATTCCGCGAGGGGCATATGCGGATGTCCTTTCCTTGCTGCGATACCCGGGGATGCGTAACGCAGGTGACACTATTTGCTGGAGTCAGCGCCGATTGCCAGGCGTCAGCGAGCGCAGGAAAAACGCCAGGTTGGCGGGTCGTTCGGCGAGTCTGCGCATGAAGTAGCCGTACCACTGATCGCCGTAGGGCAGATACACCCGCAGGTGGTAGCCGTCGCCGGTGAGCCGCAGCTGTTCGGCCTCGCGAATGCCGTGCAGCATCTGGAACTCGAAATCCTCCACCCCGCGTTCGCATTCACCGGCATACCGCCGGGCCGCCGCGATCATGGCCGGATCGTGGGTGGCGACCATCGGATAACCCTGGCCGTCCATGAGAATGCGCAGGCAGCGCAGATATGACAGGTCGACATCGGTGGCGCTCTGATACGCGACGCTCGCCGGCTCCCGATACGCGCCCTTGCACAGCCGGATCCGCGACCCCGGCCCGGACAGCTCCCGGCAGTCGTCCGCGGTGCGCCGCAGATACGCCTGCAAGACCGTGCCGAGGTTGGGGAAGTCCGCCCGCAGCTCCCGGACTATGCCCAGGGTGGAATCGGTGGTGGTGTGATCCTCGGCGTCGATGGTGACCGATACTCCGGACGCCTCGGCGGCGGAACAGATCTCGTGCGCGTGCTGGAGCGCGATGGCGTGCCCGTCGTGCGGCAGCGATTGCCCCAGCGCCGAGAGTTTGAGCGAAATCTCCAGCGGCCCGGCGATTCCGGGCGATCCATCGGTCAGCTCGGCCAGTGCGGGCAGCAATGCGAGATAGTGCGCCACGGTATTGCGGGCCTGCGCGATCTCGGTGGTGTCCTCACCGAGGTAGTCGATGGAGATGAACCGCCCCGAGACCAGCAGCGCCTGCGCCGCGGCGATGGCGGCATCCTCGGATTCACCGGCGACGAAGCGATCCACCAGCTTCCGGGTGGCCGGCAGCCGGCTGATGGTGCGCTCCAGGCGCGGGGAGCGGGAGGCGGCCAGCATGGCGGGCCGCAGTAGTCCGGCGGTTGTCATCGGTTCTCCTGATCGGCGGCCTGATGCGGGTACAGGTGGTCGGTCGGCGGGACGAAGGTTTCCTTGATGGTGCGAGCCGAGGTCCAGCGCAACAGGTTCTGCGCCGAGCCCGCCTTGTCATTGGTGCCCGAGGCGCGACCGCCGCCGAAGGGCTGC
The DNA here is from genome assembly GCF_042672265.1 of Nocardia sp. NPDC127526. Classification (NCBI taxonomy): domain Bacteria; kingdom Bacillati; phylum Actinomycetota; class Actinomycetes; order Mycobacteriales; family Nocardiaceae; genus Nocardia; species Nocardia sp. NPDC127526. The sequence continues at coordinate 48,440 of NZ_JBHXVO010000005.1, forward strand.
TGCCCGACGACCGCCCCGGTCGGCTTGTCGTTGATGTAGAAATTGCCCGCGGCGAAGCACAGCCGCTCGGTGGCCCGCGCGACCGCGGTCCGGTCGTCGGCGATAATGGATCCGGTGAGCCCGTAGGCCGCGCCCTGATCGACCGATTCCATTGCGGCCTCGAAGGATCCGGCCACCGCGTCGTCATAGACGTGAATGGACAGAATGGGCCCGAAGTACTCGGTCCGGAACGCCTCGTCGGCGGGATCCTCACCGAGCAGGATGGTGGGATCGACGAAGTAGCCGACGCTGTCGTCGGTGCTGCCGCCCGCGGCGATGGTGAGCCCGGGCGTGGCCTTGGCCCGCGCGATGGCATCGGCATTGCGCTCGAAGGCGTGCCGATCGATCACGGCCCCACCGAAATTGGCGAAATCGGTGACATCGCCGTAGCGCAGCGCCGCGGTCTTGCCGATCAGATCGTCGCCCATGCGCGCCCACACCGACTTCGGGATGTAGGCCCGCGACGCCGCCGAGCACTTCTGGCCCTGGTAGTCGAACGCCCCGCGCAGCAGCGCGGTGGTCAGCACCTCCGGATCCGCCGAGGGATGCGCGAGCACGAAATCCTTTCCGCCGGTTTCGCCGACGAGCCGCGGATAGGTGCGGTACTCGGAGATGTTCGCGGCGACCGCCCGCCACAGATGCTGAAAAGTCTTGGTGGACCCGGTGAAATGCACCCCGGCCAGCCGGGGATCGGCCAGCACCACATCCGACACCTTGGGCCCCGCGCCGTGCACCAGATTGATCACCCCGGGCGGCAGCCCCGCCGCCTCCAGCAGTTTCATGGTCCAGTACGCGGCGACCGACTGGGTGAGCGCGGGCTTCCAGATCACCGTATTGCCCATGAGCGCCGGCGCGGTGGGCAGATTGCCCGCGATGGCGGTGAAGTTGAACGGGGTGACGGCGTAGACGAACCCCTCCAGCGACCGGTACTCCATCCGATTCCACACCCCGGGCGTCGAGATCGGCTGCTCCGCGAGGATCTGCCGCGCGAAATGCACATTGAAGCGCCAGAAGTCGACCAGTTCGCAGGGCGCGTCGATCTCGGCCTGGTACGCGGTCTTGGACTGCCCGAGCATGGTTGCGGCGGCGATGGATTCCCGCCACGGCCCGGCCAGCAGGTCCGCCGCGCGCAGGAAGATGGCGGCCCGGTCCTCGAAGGACAGTGCGCGCCAGCCGGGCGCGGCCGCGGTGGCGGCGTCGACGGCCTCGCGCACATCGGCCGCTCCGGCCGCGGTGACGGTGCCCAGGATCGCGGCGTGATTGTGCGGCTGCACGACATCGATGGCCGGTCCGCCGGTGCGGCGATGGCGTCCGCCGATGACGTTGTGCACCTCGGTGGGCGCGGCGGCGAGTTCGGTCAGCTTCGCGCGCAGCCGGGCCCGTTCGGGGCTGCCGGGGGCGAAGGTTCCGACCGGTTCATTGACCGGTGGGGGCGTGGTCGCGATGGCGTCCATGAGAACTCCTGTCGATAGCGCGTTCGGGTCTGTGCGCTGGGACACATTCCGGTGACCGCGAGTCAACTACGCGAACCGCCACCGAAAATGAGCCGGATGGACAAGGATCGAGGTGATTTGTTGTTCAGTTGGATGAAGGACGGTGTCGCATGACCGCGGAAGCACTCACCGCCGACACCGATCTCTACGGTCTCGCGCAGCTGGTCGCCGATCAGGCCGGCGGCATGGTGTCCATCGAGGATCAGGCCTCCCACGTGCTGGCCTATTCCGCCTCCGGCGAAGCCGCCGACCCGCTGCGCATCCAGTCGATCCTCGGCCGCGAGGGCCCGCGCGACTATCTGCGGGTACTGCGGGAATGGGGAGTCTTCGACAGCATTCGCCGCACCGACGAGGTGATCGACGTCCCCGCGCATCCGGAGCTGAACATCAAGCGCCGCTTGGTGGTCGGCATCCGCCGCGCGCCCGGCGGCGGCACCGCCCCGGACGTGCTCGGCTCGATCTGGCTGCAGCAGGGCGACACCCCGTTCACCGCCGAGGCGACGCAGGTGCTGCGCGGCGCCGCGGCCATCGCGGCCCGCATCATCACCCGCATCCTGGACGCGCCCTCCACCGAGGCGCTCATGATCCAGCGCCTGTTCGGCGTCCGCGGCGAGGGCGTCGACGTCCCGTCCATCGCGGGCGCCCTGAACCTCCCGGTGACCGGTCCGGCCGCGGTGCTGGGGTTCGCGGCCGCCGATCTGCGCGCCGGGCCGGACCACGCCAACCTGGCGAGCGTGATCCGCTTGCACGCCGGCTCCTTCCGTCGCGATTCGGTGACCATGGCCACCGCCGAGCGGGTGTACGTCCTGCTGCCCGGCTACCGCTCCGATCACGCCGTCACCGCCTGGGTCCGCCATCTCGTCGACCGGCAGGAGCCGCGCGTGGCCACCCTGCGCGCCGCCATCGCCATCCCGGTCGCCGACCTGCACGGCGTCGCCGCCGCCCGCGCCGAGGTCGACCGCGTGCTCGACAGCACCGCCGCCACCTTCCCCAAGGGCCGCGTCACCACCCTCGCCGAATCCCGCACCGCGGTCCTGCTCGGCGAGGTCCTCGATCTCCTGCACGCCCATCCGGACCTGCACGACCCCCGCCTGCGAGCCCTCTTCGACTACGACCGCAGGCATGCGGCGAACCTGCACGAGAGCGCCGAGACCTACCTGCGCGAGCACGGCGACGTCCGCCGCGCCGCCGCGGCGCTGCGCGTACACCCGAATACGTTGCGCTACCGCATCCGCCGCGTCGAGGACATCACCGGCCTGGCCCTCACCGATCCGTCCGACCGGTTGCTGCTCGAACTCCAGCTCGCCCTGCACCGGCGCGGGCAACGCTCCCGTTAAGCCGGGTTAACGCGCCCGCGCGTGAATAGCTCCTTGACGACCACCGGTAGCGGGCGTGTCGCGCGGCGACGCCGCGTGCAATCGGCGAGCAATTCTGCGGAATTCATTGCTCCAAAACAGCCGGCCTGTCAGGATATGTCGCACGCGACCACCTCGATATGGAGCGGCCGTGCTCGGTTTTCCTTCCTTTTATCGGCTTGTGTCTGTATTCAGGAGTTCGAAGATGACCGCGGGGCGCTTCTCCGAGACGGGAGAGCTGCTGACATTCGGCCGGGAAGCCACCCGCGAATTGGTCCGCGAATTATCCCTGGGCGCCGCGCAATCGCGCACGGGAGTATTGCGGGTGACCGGTGATCCGGGTGGCGATTTCTATCTCGTCGACGGAAACATAACGATGGTGGCCTCGGCCGGCGCGCCCGGTGTGCGCGATCTGCTGATGCGGCCCGGGCGCACCTCCACCGGCGCGGCGGATCTGCGGCTGGTGGCCCTGATGGCGGCGCTGGACGGCGCCTTCGCCATTGCCTCGGGCTGGCTCGGCAGCTGCTGCTGGCAGGACTCGCCGACTCTGCCGCCCGAGGTGCTCGCCATCCCGAGCGTCGACCCGGGCCGGCTGCTGCTCGAGACCGAGCGCCGGCTGCGCGCATTGGCCCACGGCCCGGTCTCGCCGCATCGAAATCACTTGTCGCTCACCGACCGCGGCCGCGCGCTGCTGGCCGGACCGGAGCGAACGCCCTGGCAGGACATTCTGTTCTGGGTCAACGGCCGGCGCACCTGTCGCGATATCGCCCTGTTGCTCAGCCGCGGGCTCTACGCGGTCACCGTCGAGGTGTCGCGCATGTTGGACGCCGAGGTCCTGGTGATCAGCCCGCCCCTGCCCGAGGCCACGGAGGCCGCACCGCAGCGCCTCGGCATGCCCCGAGCGGTGCTGCCGCGCCGCCGCCGCGGCGCCAGCGGTATCAACGACACCCTGCCCACGCCGTCGCCGCGCGCCGCCCGCGCGGCCCGCCAGAATTCCCTCCCCGTACGGGAACAAGAAAGGACGAAATGAGTACACCCACCAGCACAGGCAGCCTTTCGGACCGGGTCGCGATTCTGGTGAAAGCGCTACGGTCCGAAGCGCCGGAATGCATTGCCGCCGGGGCGATCGATATGGCGACGGGAATGCTGCTGTCGGTGGAAACCGTCGACAATCATCCGCCGGAAGTTCTCGATCTCCTCGCGGCGGCCACGCTGGATATCTTCCAGGGCCGCAATGTGACCATGATCGAGGATATTTGGAAGGAGCGGCGCGGAATACGAACCGACCGCCATTATTTCCTGGAAATTCTGGTGAACAGCGATAACCTCACGCATCTTTTCATTCGCACCGAGAGCCGCGAGGACGTCGTGGTGGTGGTCGTGTGCCGCAAGACCGTCAATGTCGGCATGCTCTTCGCCCAGACCCGGCGCGTGCTCAAAGACGCGGGCCGCCTGTGAGTTTCCCGCCCGCAACCCCCGGGCGGCGCGGCGCGCGCCCGCCACGATCTCCGGTGGCCGCCGGTGACACGTCGGGTTTCGTCGCCTGACGTCGGCCTCCGGACGCGCTCCCGGCCGAATGCCCCTCACCCTCGGCCGGGAGCGCCCTGTTCATCAGCGGGAGGGCGTGCTCACTTGGCCTCGTGCCAGTTGCTGCCGCCGGCGCCCTGGATCTTGTAGCCGATGGATTTCTTGGTTCCGTAGAAGTCGCTGCCGGCAGTCAGATCGCCGAGGCTGGTCTTCAGGGATTTGGCGAACTCGAAGGAGTTGCAGGTGGACAGGTAGATGTCGCCGGTGTAGCCGGTCGGGATGATCGGCTTCAGGATGCCCGCGAGAGTGGCGGGGGTGAAGGAGAGCGCCGGGCCCGTGTCGTCCTCGTCGCCGATCTCCTCGTCATTGCCGTGGGCGGTGATGAAGAGGTTCTCCTTCTTCTCCAGCCGGATGCCGCCGGGCCACAGCTTCTTGTTGTAGGCATACGCGATGCCGAACCCATCGCTCTTGTCGGTGTAGGAGTCCTTGTACCCCTTGTCGACGATTCCCATGTCTTTGGCTACGAAGACCAGAATCATTGTCTTGCCGTTTCTTTGGGAACGAAAGGATATCCGAACGGAACCTGTTGCGTCCGTTCGGCTTTCGCTCGATCTGGTGGATCGAGTGTAGCCCCGGGGCCGGATGCGCAGGCATGGTTCTGGACATCCGACCGACAGGTCTGCCGTCGATCCGCGCATCCGCGCAGTTAGTGGCCCAGGTCACATTTTGGTCGCAGATCGCCCCAATTCTCGAAAACCCTTTTCAGGTTCTTTGCACTGTCTTTACGATTGTGCCGTTCGATCTTCTCCATAGCGTCGTGCTGTCACAGCTTCGCCCGCCGCTCGCTCTCGATGCCAGTACATGTTGACCGATGAACCGGACCGGTCCAGGCCGTCCGGCGAAGGAGAAATATGTCCACCGACACCGATCAAGCACTCCGGACGTCGCTTCCGCGATTGGCAACAGTGGTGCGATACGACCTGCCTGCCTCGGTCGTGGTCTTCCTCGTCGCACTGCCCCTGTCCCTGGGGATTGCCGTCGCTTCCAATGCCCCGGTCGAGGCCGGCCTCATCGCCGCCGTCGTAGGCGGTGTGGTGGCCGGATTGCTCGGCGGATCGAATCTTCAGGTGAGTGGCCCGGCGGCCGGCCTGACCGTGGTCGTCGTCGAGACCATCGACAAGTTCGGCTGGCGCGGAGCCTGTTTCATCACCGCGGCGGCGGGCGTATTGCAAATCGTCTTCGGGCTCAGCAGGATTGCGCGCGCGGCACTGGCCATCGCGCCCGTGGTGGTGTACGCGATGCTCGCGGGCATCGGCATCACCATCGCGCTGCAGCAGGTGCATGTGCTGCTGGGCGGATCGTCGCACAGTACGGCGGTGCAGAACATCGCCGGACTGCCGGCGCAGCTGCTCGATGTGCACGGGGAGGCGGTGGTCATCGGCTGCGCGGTGATCGCCATCATGGTCGGCTGGCGCTGGATGCCGCCGCGGGTGCGCGTGATCCCCGGGCCGCTGGTCGCCGTATTGGGCGGCACCGCACTGTCGTTCGTCCTGCCGGGGGAGGCCGAGCGCGTCAGGCTGGACGGTTCGCTGTTCGATGCCATCGGGCTGCCGGAGATCCCGGACCGGAGCTGGGGCGTCATCGCGCTGTCCGTGCTCACCATCGCCCTGATCGCGAGCGTGGAGAGCCTGCTCTCGGCGGTCGCCGTCGACAAGATGGCGGGCGGGACGCGCACCAACTTCGACCGCGAGCTCATCGGGCAGGGTGCGGCCAATCTGACCTCCGGCCTGCTCGGCGGGCTCCCGGTCACCGGCGTCATCGTGCGCAGCGCCACCAATGTGCAGGCCGGGGCGCGCACCCGCGCATCCGGTGTGCTGCACGGGATCTGGGTGCTGGTCTTCGCCGTCGCGCTGGTCGGCATCGTGCAGCAGATCCCCAAGGCGGCCTTGGCCGGTCTGCTGATTGTTGTCGGCATCCAATTGGTGAAGCTGGCCCACATCAAGCTGGCGCACCGTACCGGTGACCTGGCCGTGTACGCCCTCACCATTGCCGGCGTCGTCCTGCTCAACCTGCTGGAGGGCGTGCTGATCGGCCTGGCGGCGGCCTTCGCGCTGCTGCTGTGGCGGGTGGTGCGCGTGGCGGTGTCCGCCTCGGCCATCGATTCGCGCCGCTGGCTGGTGACCATCGACGGCGTCTGCACCTTCCTGGCGCTGCCCAAGCTCACCAAGGAATTGGCGAAAGTCCCTGCCGGAGCGGAGGTCACGCTCGAGATGACGGTCGACTTCCTCGATCACGCCGCCTGCGAGGCGCTCGAGGAGTGGATGCGCCGTCACCGCTCCGACGGCGGCACGGTCGAATGCGTCGAAATGGGTTCCGCGCGCATGGCCAATGCCGGTTCCGGCCCGCCGGCGCGCGGGCACGGCCGCCGCATTCTCAATGACGTGCTCGGCCCGCGGCGGCGCACCGGCGCGCAGGTCGATCCGATCGTGGCCGGCATCGCGGCCTATCACCGCAGCCACGCCCACGTCATGCGCCCGCACCTGGGCGAACTCCTGGATGGCCAGGAACCCGATGCCCTCTTCCTGACCTGCGCGGATTCCCGGATCGTGCCCAATGTGATCACCAACAGCGGTCCGGGCGATCTGTTCACCGTGCGCAATGTCGGCAATCTGATTCCCGCGCACGGCCGCGATTCCTCCATGGAGGCCGCCATCGTCTACGCCCTCGACAAACTCGATGTGCGCTCGGTGGTGGTGTGCGGGCATTCCGGTTGCGGCGCAATGGATGCGCTGTATCGCGAGGCCGTCACCGGATCGGGTCTGGACGACTGGCTGGCCAATGCCCGGCCCAGTCTGGACGCCTACCGCGGCGGGCATCGGGTGGCGCGGGCGGCCGCGGCGGCCGGATTCGGGCCGGTCGACCAGCTGGGCATGGTGAATGTGGCCGTGCAGCTGGAGACGCTCTACGCCCATCCGGTGGTGCGGCGCGGGGTGGAGGAGCGCGGGGTGGTGCTGTCCGGGCTGTTCTTCGATATCGCGACGGCCAGAGTGGTGGAGGTCACGGTCGACGGCATTGCCGAGATCGATGACCTGCACCACCGGGCGGCCGAACCGCAGCCGGCGTGAAAATCCGGGTTGACCGGCTGGATGTCACAGAGTTGCCAGCACGGTGCGGGCGTGACCTCACACAAGGTTCACGCCCGTTTTACATTGTGGCTCATGTTTTCTCAGCCTTTGCTAAGGCTTTACTTTTAGCCTTGCCTCAGCTCGTCCGGTGAGTCTGTGGCCAGTGCCGCCCACAGCATCAATTCGATGCCCGCAGAACATGTTCGACGTCTTACGGAGCCGCGGCTCCGGAGAAGGAGCCGAGATGTCCCTCGACACCGATTCACCGCCAGGCAGACCGACTGACCGGTTCAACACTTGGTTGCGCCACGATTTGCCGGCCTCGTTCGTCGTATTCCTTGTCGCCCTGCCCCTGTCGCTCGGCATTGCCGTCGCCTCCGACGCCCCGATCGCCGCCGGCCTCATCGCCGCCGTGGTGGGCGGCGTGGTGGTCGGCCTGCTCGGCGGATCCCCCCTGCAGGTGAGCGGTCCCGCCGCCGGCCTGACCGTGGTGGTCGCCGAGACCATCAGCAAATTCGGCTGGAAGACAGCCTGTTTCATCACCGTCGCGGCCGGCGCGCTGCAGATCCTGTTCGGCCTGAGCCGGATCGCCCGCGCCGCGCTGGCCATCGCGCCCGTGGTGGTGCACGCCATGCTCGCCGGCATCGGCATCACCATCGCGCTGCAACAGCTGCACGTGCTGCTCGGCGGCTCCTCGCACAGCACGGCCTTCCAGAACCTGGTGCAGCTGCCCGGTGAACTGACCAGCCTGCACGGCAACGACCTCCTCATCGGCGCGGTCGTCATTGCCATCATGCTGGGCTGGAAGTACATGCCCGGGCAGCTGAGGGTGCTGCCCGGCCCGCTGGTCGCCGTGGTGGCCGGCACCCTGCTGTCGCTGGCCGTGCCCGGCACTGTCGAGCGCATCGTGCTCAGCGGCTCGCTGTTCGACGCCATCGGCCTGCCGGAGATTCCCAGCGGGGGCTGGGGCGCCGTCGCGCTCGCGGTGCTGACCATCGCGCTCATCGCCAGCGTGGAGAGCCTGCTGTCCGCGGTCGCTGTGGACAAGATGCACACCGGCCCGCGCACCAACTTCGACAAGGAGCTCATGGCCCAGGGCGCGGCCAATATGACCTCCGGCCTGCTCGGCGGCCTGCCGGTCACCGGCGTCATCGTGCGCAGCGCCACCAATGTGCAGGCCGGGGCCCGCTCCCGGGCCTCGGCGTTCCTGCACGGCATCTGGATCCTGGTGTTCTCGGTGCTGCTGGTCTCGGTCGTGCAGCAGATCCCCAAGTCCGCCCTGGCCGGTCTGCTCATCGTGGTCGGCATCCAGCTGGTCAAGACTGCCCACATCAAGCTGGCGCACCGCACCGGCGATCTGCTCGTCTACGTCGTCACCGTGCTGGGCGTGGTCTTCCTGAACCTCCTGGAAGGCGTGCTCATCGGCCTGGTGCTGGCCTTCGCGCTGCTGCTGTGGCGGGTGGTCAAGGTCGTGATCGTGGCCGGTCCGGTGGAGGGCACCGACAACTGGCTGGTCAGCGTGGACGGCACCTGTACCTTCCTGGCGCTGCCCAAGCTGTCCAAGGAACTGGCGAAGGTGCCCGCCGGGGCCGACGTGCTGGTCGAGATGAGCGTCGACTTCCTCGACCACGCCGCCTACGAAGCCATTCACGACTGGGCGCGGCAGCACGAAACCACCGGCGGCCGAGTCGATTTCGTGGAACTGGGCACCGTGCCCATGGCCGATGCGGTGACCGGCCCGCCGGTGCGCGGCCACGCCCGCAACCTGCTGCACGATGTGCTGCGCCCCTGGCGCAAGGGCGAGGGCAACCCGGTCACCGCCGGTGTGGCCGAATACCATCGCCGCCACGCCCATGTGGTCCGCCCGCACCTGGACGAATTGCGCGACGGCCAGAACCCGCACTCGCTCTTCCTCACCTGCGCGGATTCCCGGATCGTGCCCAATGTCATCACCAATACCGGTCCGGGCGACCTGTTCACCGTCCGCAATGTCGGCAACCTGGTGCCCCCACAGGGACGGGACAGCTCCATCGAAGCGGCGCTGTCCTTCGCGCTGGACGAACTGCACGTCGATCACCTTGTGGTGTGCGGACATTCGTCCTGCGGCGCGATGAACGCCCTGCTCGCCGGCGCGCCGAGCGGCCCGGGCCTGGGCGCCTGGCTGCGCAATGCCGCACCCAGCCTGGACCGCTTCCGGCGCGGCCACCCGGTGGCCTTCGCCGCCGCCCGGGCCGGGTTCGGCGTCCCGGACCAGCTGGCCATGGTGAACGTGGCGGTCCAGCTGGAAACGCTCGCCGCCCATCCGGTGGTGCGCCGGGCCGTGCACGAACGCGGAGTCACGCTCTCGGGCCTGTTCTTCGATATCGGCACCGCCCGCGTCCTCGAGGTGACGGCCGACGGTATCGCCGAGATCGACGATGTCGAGCTATCCGCGGAACTGGCCGCGGCCATGAGCTGACGCTCCGACAACCGAATACGCGCGGCCGCGCACTCCGAACCGGGGTGTGCGGCCGTTCGCATGCCTCCTCCAGGTGGATGCCGGTGTGGGGGCTTTCCCGGAGGCCGGGCCGGGCGGACGGACGTAACCTGGCCTGTGTGAGCACCGAGATTGATCCGGGTCCGCGGACCGTGGGGGAGTCGCCGGAAAGTGCGACGGGGAAGTGGCGGCGCTGGCGCGCCTTGCGTGGACATGTGGCGGATCGCCCTACGCTGAACGTCGTCTACCGCATCGCGGTGGGCGTGCTCGGTGTCGCGGTGCTGGTGGTCGGAATTCTCGCGATTCCGTATCCGGGCCCGGGCTGGCTGATCGTTTTCGCGGGGCTGGGGATCCTGGCCACCGAATTCGCCTGGGCGCATCGGACGCTGCACTGGACGCACGGGCGGTATCGGCGGGTCATGGACTGGTATTCCGCGCAGGGATGGCTGGTCAAGGGGCTCGGTGCGGTACTCACCCTGGCCGTCGTGCTCGTGACGCTGTGGCTGCTCGGAACCTTCGGTGTCGTCGGCGACCTGATCGGAGTCGAATGGGAACCATTGCGCAGTCCGCTGTTCCAGTGAACACCGGGCCGGTGCTCGTGCCCGGCACGGAATTGCTGCGCCCGGAATGGCTGGGCGAGCGCATTGCCGATATGGGGATCTCCTGGGGCACCGGCGACGTCCGCGTCTCCGGCACCCTGTGGTGGTGCATGGCCGCCTCCTCGCTGGTGAAACCGATCGTGGTCGCCTATGCGCACGATGACGAGGACTTCGACCCCACCCTCGAACACCTGGCCCTCGAGATTCGCCCCGACGGCGGGATCGAGCAGGTCCTGCAGATCACCCCCGAGGCGGTGGCCGCGCTCGCCTCCGGCACACACCCGGAGGCCGGGGTCCGGCTCGAGCCGGGCGTCGAACTCGAGCCGGGTATCGAACTCGAGCCCGTCGTGCCGGAACCGGCGGTCGCGTCGCCCTCGGGCGAAATGACCGCGGCCCAGGCGGGAGCCTGCGCCGACCGCGCGTGCGACACGCTCGGCTGGGAGATTCCGCGCACCGGTGCGGGGCCGCTGCTGCGGCACACCCTCTCGCAGGTCATTCCGGTGGTGTCGCGCGTGTCGGGCGCGGGCGAGGCGTCGCTGTGGGCGATCGTCGCCGACGCCATCGGCAATCGCGCCCTGGACGCGGGCGATGACGAGGTGGGGGCGCATCTGGCGCGCGAGGTGGCCGGACGGCTGCCGGTACCGCGCTTCAGTGATATCGGCGGGCGCACTTTTGTGCGTCGCATCTCCTGCTGCCTGGTCTTCGAGGTGCCGGGCTGCGAGATGTGCACCAGCTGCCCGAAACGTCCTGCGGCGCAACGGGAACAGCTGCTGGCGGAGTTGGCGGCGCGCGGCTGAGCTGCTTGGACGCGGTGCGGGGCGGGACCGCGGAGACGGGGCCGGGACGGTCGGATTCGATCGCGGCGCGACGGTCGGAAGGTCTCGGCGGCGTGGGCGGATCGTCTTCGCGGCACGTGCGCCGGATCGCTGCGCCCCCCGGCGGCGACGCGACGGCATGGTCCATCGACGCGGGGCCGGGACCATGCCGATAGCATGGTGCGCGCCGGAGTCTTGCCTGTCGTGCACCGCCACGAGGCAGGACCGGCCATCCGAACAAGATCGGCGAGGCGCCCCCTCGCCTACGACACTGCCAAGGAGTGCGCAGCCGTGAACACCTCACCCCCGAAGACCCCAGCCGCCCTCGTCCGGGTGCCGGCCGGGACTACGGCGGGTGCCGCGGTGCGCGAGGCGGACCTGCCCAGCAAGGGCCCGAACGCGGTCATCGTGGTGCGGGACGACGAGGGCAACCTCAAGGACCTGTCCTGGATTCCGGACACCGATGTCGAGGTCGAGGCCGTCACCGCCGACTCCGAGGACGGCCGCAGCGTGATCCGGCATTCGGCCGCGCACGTGCTGGCGCAGGCCGTGCAGCAGGAGTTCCCGGAGGCCAAGCTGGGCATCGGCCCGTTCATCAAGGACGGCTTCTACTACGACTTCCAGGTCGACCGCCCCTTCACCCCCGAGGATCTGGCCAAGCTGGAATCCCGGATGAAGAAGATCGTCAAAGGCGCGCAGCGCTTTTCGCGGCGCGTGGTCGAGGTCGAGGACGCCCGCGTCGAACTGGCCAAGGAGCCGTTCAAGCTGGAGCTCATCTCCGATAAGTCGGGCATCGACGATCCGGAGGTCATGGAGGTCGGCGGTAAAGAGCTGACCATCTACGACAACCTGGATCCGCGCACCGGCGAGAAGGTGTGGGGCGATCTGTGCCGCGGCCCGCACATCCCGACCACCAAGTACATTCCGGCGTTCAAGCTGACCCGCTCCTCGGCCGCCTACTGGCGCGGCGATCAGAGCCGCGAGGATCTGCAGCGCATCTACGGCACCGCGTGGGAATCGCAGGAGGCCCAGGACGAGTACCTGCGCCTGCTGGAGGAGGCCGAGAAGCGCGATCACCGCAAGCTGGGCCTGGAACTGGACCTGTTCTCCTTCCCCGACGAGCTGGGCTCGGGCCTGCCGGTGTTCCACCCCAAGGGCGGCATCATCCGCAAGGAGCTCGAGGACTACTCGCGCCGCCGCCACATCGCCGCGGGCTACGAGTTCGTCAATACCCCGCACATCACCAAGGGCCATCTGTTCGAGGTCTCCGGCCACCTGGACTGGTACCGCGACGGCATGTTCCCGGCCATGCACCTCGATGCCGAACTCAATGAGGACGGCACCGTGCGCAAGCCCGGCCAGGACTACTACGTCAAGCCGATGAACTGCCCGATGCACAATCTGATCTTCCGCTCGCGCGGCCGGTCCTACCGCGAGCTGCCGCTGCGCATGTTCGAGTTCGGCTCGGTGTACCGCTACGAGAAGTCCGGCGTGGTGCACGGCCTGACCCGCGTGCGCGGCATGACCCAGGACGACGCGCACATCTACTGCACCAAGGAGCAGATGCACGCGGAGCTCACCTCCACGCTGCAGTTCGTGCTCTCGCTGCTGCGCGATTACGGCCTCGACGACTTCTACCTCGAGCTGTCCACCAAGGACCCGAAGAAGTTCGTCGGCTCCGACGAGCTGTGGGAGGAGGCCACCGAGACGCTGCGCAAGGTGGCCACCGACTCCGGCCTGGAGCTGGTGCCGGATCCGGGCGGGGCCGCCTTCTACGGCCCGAAGATCTCGGTGCAGGCCAAGGACGCCCTCGGCCGCACCTGGCAGATGTCGACCATTCAGCTCGACTTCAACCTGCCCGAGCGCTTCGAGCTGGAGTACACCGGCTCCGACGGCGCCAAGCATCGCCCGGTCATGATCCACCGCGCGCTGTTCGGTTCCATCGAGCGGTTCTTCGGCGTGCTCACCGAGCACTACGCCGGCGCCTTCCCGGCCTGGCTGTCGCCGGTGCAGGTGGTGGGCATCCCGGTCGCCGAGGCCTTCGCCGAGCACCTCGACAATGTGATCGAAGAGCTTGCGGCGCAGGGCATTCGGGCCGAGGTCGACCGCAGCGACGACCGCATGCAGAAGAAGATCTTCAACCAGACCGCGCAGAAGATCCCCTTCATGCTGCTGGCCGGCGCCCGCGATGTGGAGGCCGATGCGGTGAGCTTCCGCTTCCGGGACGGCACCCAGGTCAACGGCGTGCCGGTGGCCGACGCCATCGCCACCATTGTCGATTGGATTCAGCGGCGCGAGAACACCTCTCCCACCGCGGAGGGTTTCGAAGTTCGGAGCGCGCAGGCATGAGTGAACGTACGGCGTCCGGCCACTTCTCCGGTGAGCAGATCGTGGACACCGGTGCGGGAGATCCGGATCGGCTGCAGCGGCTGTGGACGCCGTACCGCATGTCCTACATCACCGGGGCGGCCGAGGAGCGCGTGGAGCCGAATGCCGACGCGCCCAAGAAGACCGGGCATCCCTTCACCGACATCCCGCAGATGACCGATGAGGACGGGCTCATCCTGGCGCGCGGCCAATGGGTGTACGCGGTACTGAACCTGTACCCGTACAACCCCGGCCACATGATGGTGGTGCCCTACCGCCGCGTGGCCAATCTGGAGGATCTGACCGCCGAGGAGAGCGCCGAGCTGATGGCGTTCACCCAGCGGGCCATTCGCGTCATGAAGCGGGTCTCGCGGCCCGAGGGCTTCAATGTCGGCCTGAATCTCGGTGGCGTCGCCGGGGGTTCACTCGCCGATCACCTGCACCAACACATCGTGCCCCGCTGGAGTGGAGACGCGAACTTCATTACCGTCGTCGGCGGAGTGAAGGTCATGCCACAGCTGCTGCGGGAAACCCGGGCGCTGCTGGCGGAGGCATGGAAGGAATCCGAGTAGCGTGCTGAGCTTCTTCGGTCGCGAAACGTTCGCCAAAGCGACTGCGCCACTGGGCAAAGCCTTGGTGAGCACCGGTCTCACACCGGACGCGATGACGCTCATCGGCACCACCGCCTCGATCGCCGCGGCGGTGACTCTGTTCCCCACCGGTCACCTGTTCTGGGGAACCATGGTGATCTGGCTGTTCGTCATGTTCGACATGCTCGACGGCGCCATGGCGCGCGCCCGCGGCGGCGGCACCAAATACGGTGCGGTACTGGACGCCACCTGTGACCGGGTAGCGGACGGGGCCATCTTCGCCGGGCTGGCTTGGTGGGCGGTCTACCACGAGGGTTCGAAGCACCTGTTCGCGGCGACGCTGGTGGTGCTGGTGACCTCGCAGGTCATCTCCTACGCCAAGGCGCGCGCCGAGGCCAGCGGGCTGTCCGCCGACGGCGGCATCATCGAGCGGCCGGACCGCCTCGTGATCGTGCTGGTCGGCGCCGGATTCACCGGTATCGGCGGGCATTTCGGCATCGAGTGGCTGAGCTACGCCGTGTACGCGGCCATGTACATCCTGGCGGTGCTGAGCATCGTCACCGTCTTCCAGCGGGTGCTGGCGGTACGCAATTCGCCGGGCGCGCGCGATGTGATTCCGATGGCGGCCAAGGCTCCGGAGGAACCGCAGCGGTGAGCACCTCTTTCACGTCCGCGATGACCGACAAGGCGTACGCGGCCGGGTGGCGGCTGGTGCGCGCCCTCCCGGAGCAGGTGGCGCGCAAGGGATTCGACGCCGGAGCCGACTTCGCGTCCCGCAAGGCCAATCGGGCGGCGCACCGCGGGGAGCGGAATCAGCTGCGGCGCAACCTCGCCCGCGTGCTGGGCACGACGCCGGAACAGGTGCCGGACAGCCTGATTCGCGACAGCATGCGCTCCTATGCCCGCTACTGGCGCGAGGCGTTCCGGCTGCCCGCCATGGATTACGCCGCCATCGGCCGCCTGACGGTGGACGGCGTCGAGAATCTCGAAGCCGCCCTGGACCGCGGCCGCGGTGCGGTGCTGGTGCTGCCGCATTCCGGAAACTGGGATATGGCCGGCGTGTGGCTGGTGCAGAACCACGGTGGGCTGTCCACCGTCGCCGAACGGCTGCAACCGGAATCGCTGTTCGAGCGCTTC
Source organism: Nocardia sp. NPDC127526 (assembly GCF_042672265.1). NCBI lineage: Bacteria > Bacillati > Actinomycetota > Actinomycetes > Mycobacteriales > Nocardiaceae > Nocardia > Nocardia sp. NPDC127526. Next base: position 63,963 of record NZ_JBHXVO010000005.1, read on the forward strand.
ATCGAATACCGCGAGAGCCTCGGCTTCGAGGTCTTCCCCCTGACCGGCGGCGAACAGCCGCCCTTCCCGATCCTCGCGGATCGCCTGCGGCAGAACAAAGTCGTGTGCCTGATGGGCGAACGCGACCTCACCGGCAAGGGCGTGCCCGTCGACTTCTTCGGCGAGCGCACCTGGATGCCCGCCGGCGCGGCCAAACTCGCCATCGAGACCGGGGCGGCGCTGATTCCGGTGCACTGCTGGTTCACCTCCGACGGCCGCGGCGGGGAATCCTGGGGTATGAAGACCGAGGCGCCCCTGGATGTTTCGGCCGGCGTGGCCGCGGCAACCCAGGCATTGGCGGACCGGTTCGCGGCCAATATCGCCGCCCATCCCGCCGACTGGCACATGCTGCAACCGCTGTGGGACAGTGACTTGTCGCAGGCCCGGCGGGATCGGATCGCGGCGGCGCAACAAGCACTGGGGTATCGGGAACCGGCCGCCGACACCGGAACCGAGGGGCACAGGGGAGACGGCGCGCTATGAGAATCGGCATGGTCTGCCCGTACTCGTTCGACGTTCCGGGCGGTGTGCAAGCCCATGTCGTGGAATTGGCGCAGGTGCTCATCGAGCGCGGGCACAAGGTGAGCGTGCTCGCGCCCGCCGCCGAGGACACGCCGCTGCCCGATTACGTGGTGTCGGCGGGCCGGGCGGTGGCCATCCCCTACAACGGGTCGGTGGCGCGATTGTCCTTCGGGCCCACGGCATATACCCGTATCCGGCGCTGGATCGCCGAGAACGATTTCGACGTGCTGCACATTCACGAGCCGAACGCGCCGAGCCTGTCCATGCTGGCGTTGAAGATCGCCGAGGGGCCGATCGTGGCCACCTTCCACACCTCGACCACGAAATCGCTGGTGCTCAGCACTTTTCAGGGCGTGCTGCGGCCGTATCACGAGAAGATCAGCGGGCGGATCGCGGTGTCGGAGCTGGCGCGACGCTGGCAGGTGGAGGCGCTCGGCGGGGATGCCGTCGAAATCCCCAATGGCGTCGACGTGCCCTTCTTCGCCCACGCGCCGCTGCTGGAAGGGTATCCGCGGGCGGGCGGCACGGTGCTGTTCCTCGGCCGCTACGACGAGCCGCGCAAGGGGATGGAGGTGCTGCTCGGGGCGCTGCCCGCGCTGGTGGCCCGCCATCCCGGCGTGGAAGTGCTGATCGTGGGCCGCGGCGATGAGGAGCGGCTGCGCCGCGAGGCCGGGGTGAACGCCTCGCACCTGCGCTTCCTCGGGCAGGTCTCCGATGCCGAGAAGGCCTCGGCCATGCGCAGCGCCGATGTGTACTGCGCGCCCAATATCGGCGGTGAGAGCTTCGGCATCGTGCTGGTGGAGGCCATGGCCGCCGGTACCGCGGTGGTCGCCAGCGAGCTCGACGCCTTCCGCCGGGTGCTGCGCGACGGCACCGCGGGCATGCTGGTTCCCGTCGGCGACTCGGCCCGGCTGGCGACCGCCCTCGACACCATGCTCACCGACACCGCCCGCCGCGAGGAGTTCATTCGTACTGCGAATCAGGTTGTCGGCGAATACGATTGGCCCGTGGTCGCCGAGCAGATCCTGCGCGTCTACGAGACCGTCACCGTCGGTGACGTGCGCGTGCGGACCGCCGGATGATCACTTTCTCCGCGACCGGCATTCTGGTCGTCGCACTCATCGCGGCGATCGTCATCACCATCGGCGTCTGGGCCTACACCACCGCCAACCGCCTCGACCGCCTGCACGTGCGCACCGACCAGGCCCGGCACGCGCTGGACGCGGCGCTCGCCCGGCGGGCCGTGGTGGCGCGCTCGGTGGCCACCACCCTGTCCGGGCTCGGCTCCGATCCCGAGCTCCTCGACCAGGCCCGCCGCCTGGTGGCGCTGGCCGATCGCGCCGAACGCGCCAACTGGCGCGACCGCGAGGCCGTCGAAAACCAGCTCGCCGCAGCCCTTTCCGCTGTCGATATCGCGCTGCTGCCGCCGCAGCTGGTGGCCGAGCTCGCCGATGCCGAGGCGCGCGTGCTCATCGCCCGCCGCTTCCACAATGACGCCGTGCGCGACACCCTCGCGCTGCGCACCCGCCGCCTGGTCCGCATCCTGCACCTCGGCGGTACCGCGCCGCTGCCGACCTATTTCGAGATCGCCGAGCGCGTGACTCCTGCGGCCTCGACCGGTTTGGATGTGGATACTGTCCGCACCTCGGCGCGCGTCGTCCTGCTCGACGAGGACAACCGGGTGCTGCTGCTGCGCGGATGCGATCCGAAAGTCCCCGATGTGCCGTTCTGGTTCACCATCGGCGGCGGCGTGAATCCGGGGGAGACCTTGCGTGAGGCCGCGATTCGGGAACTCTACGAGGAAACCGGTTATCCCGCCGATTCGTCCATGCTGCGCGGGCCATTGTGGCGCCGGGTCGCTGTTTTCCCGTTCAATGGCGAGCTGATCCGCTCCGAGGAACTCTTCTTCGCCCTCCGTGCCAAGAACTTCGATCCGGTTCCGGCCAATCTCGACTACGTTGAACGCCGCTCCATCAATGGCAGCAAATGGTGCACGCCCGCCGATATCGCCGCCCTGGATCACTCCGGCGAAACCGTTTACCCGTATCACCTCGACCAGCTGCTGGACGAGGCCGTCACAGCTGCCGACGCCGACATCGATCCGGAAGTACGTTCCATCCGATAATGGCCGAGCGCCAACCAGATAACCGGTGGTTACCATTGGTGGCGTTCGGGCTGGATTAATTCAGGCTCCGGCTTTTCGGAGCCGCGCGCGGGTGGCTCAGAGGAATATGCCGATTCCGGTGAGCGCTACGACAACCGCAAACACGATTGCCGCAACCACGAGATCGATGATCATTGGTTTTCCTTTCGTGCTTCCCCGCGGTATGCGGGTATGGAGTTAATCTCCAGCAAAACGTGATGCGTTTCACTGAATGTGCATCTTTCCCGGTCCGATGGGTGGGATCGGATGCCGAAACCATGCGGACGCAGCCATACGCGGGTCTACGGTTCCGGCATGAAACTGATGTACGCGCTGTGGGGCGCCGAGACGGGGGAGCGGTTGCACGCCGCCGAGCTGCGGACCCGATTGGCGGACCTCGGCGCGACCGAGCTACAGGTGAACGTGCGGGACGCCGAGGTGGCCGGCGCGCAGCTGCGGCACACGACCTATGCCGAGCCGATCGATGCCATCGTGAGCATCCGCACCGGCGGTGACCACGAAACCGTCAGCGCCGCACTGGCTTCGGTGGCCGACACGGTGAACGGCTGGATCGTCGACGAGCGCGTGCCCATCGTGCCGCCGCCGGTCGAGAACGGGGTGCGCACCGACGCGCTGGCCAATATCGCGCTGCTGCGCATTCCCGCCGAGCTCACCCGCGAGGAGTGGCTGCATCGCTGGCACGACCTGCACACGCCGGTCGCCATCGAAACCCAGGACACCTTCGGCTACGTCCAGAACACCGTTCGCGCGGCCATTACCGCCGGTAATCGCGTCGACGCCCTGGTCGAAGAGCTCTTCCCGATGGCCGCCATGACCAGCCTGCACGCGTTTTACGGCAGCGGCGGAGACGATGCCGAACTGCAACGCCGCATGACCCGCATGATGGAGAGCGTGGTCGGGTTCGGCGCGCATCTCGACCTCGATATCGTGCCCACCAGCCGCTATGTGTACAAGCTGCACTGAGGGCCGCGGGTGCGGGATGCCCGGCGCGGGCACCCCGCACGGACGGGCTAGCCGCGTGCGCGCACGCCGGTGGCGAGATCGGCGGTGAGTGCCGCGATCGCGGTGTGGCCCGCCTCCGCGCCGGGGGCGTCGAGCATGGCCTTGACCAGCGCGGAGCCCACGATGACGCCGTCGGCGAAGGTCGCGACCGCGGCGGCCTGGGCGGCGTCGGAGATGCCGATGCCGACACAGATCGGGAGGTCCGTGACGGATCGCAGGCGGCGGGTCAGCTCGCCGGCCGTCGCGCCGACGGAGGTGCGGGTGCCGGTGACTCCCATCAGGGCCGAGGCGTAGATGAAACCGGAACCGGCCCTGGCGATTTCGTCCAGACGCTCGGTGGTGCTGCTGGGCGCGGCCACGAATACGGTGGCGAGTCCGTGTGCGGCGGCATGGCGTCGCCACTCCTCGGACTCCTGGACCGGGAGGTCGGGCAGGATGCAGCCGGCGCCGCCCGCGTCGGCCAGTTCGGCGGCGAAGCGCTCGATTCCGTAGCGGTCCACCGGATTCCAGTAGGTCATCACCAGAACCGGTTTGCCGGTGGATCGATACGCCGCGCGAACCGTGCGCATGACATCGGCGATGCGGACGCCGCCGCGCAGGGCGATATCGTCGGCGGTCTGGATGACCGGACCGTCGAGCACCGGATCACTGTGCGGCAGGCCGACTTCGATAATGTCGGCGCCGCTGGTGAGGACGGTCTCGATGGCGGCGATGCCGCCGTCCACGGTGGGGAAGCCCGCCGGAAGGTATCCGATGAGCGCTGCCCGGTTCTCCTGCTTCGCCTTGGCCAGGGTATCGGTCAAGAGCTGGATATTGCCGCTCATTCGGCAGCGCTCCCTTCGGCCGCGGTGGCGGCCTCGTTCTCGAAATAGCGTGTGGCCGTGTCCATGTCCTTGTCGCCGCGGCCGGACAGGTTGACCAGGATCAGGCCGTCCGGGCCGAGTTCCCGGCCGACCTCGAGAGCGCCCGCCAACGCGTGCGCGCTCTCGATGGCCGGGATGATGCCCTCGGTGGCGGACAGCAGGCGGAAGGCCCGCATGGCGGCATCATCGGTGATCGGCCGGTATTCGCCCCGCCCGGTCTCGAAGAGATGGGCGTGTTCCGGCCCGATACCGGGATAGTCGAGTCCCGCCGAAATGGAGTGGGCCTCGGTGATCTGCCCCTCGTCGTCCTGGAGCACATAGGAGCGCGAACCGTGCAGGATCCCCGGCTCGCCCGCGGACAGCGTCGCCGCGTGCTTGCCGGTCTCGATCCCGTATCCCGCTGCCTCACAACCGATCAGCCGCACGCCCGCATCGGTGAGGAAGGGATGGAACAGGCCGATCGCATTCGATCCGCCGCCCACACAGGCGATCGCCGCATCGGGCAGCCGCCCGGTGCGCTCCAGTAGCTGCCGCCGCGCCTCCACCCCGATGACCCGCTGGAAATCGCGAATCATCGCCGGGAACGGGTGCGGCCCCGCCACCGTCCCGAAAATGTAATGCGTGGTCTCGGTATTGGCCACCCAGTCCCGGAACGTCTCATTGATCGCGTCCTTGAGCGTGCGCGACCCGGTCGTCACCGGAATGACCTGTGCCCCCAGCATTCTCATGCGCGCCACATTGAGCGCCTGGCGCTGGGTGTCGACCTCGCCCATGTAGACGGTGCAATCCAAGCCGAACAGGGCGCACGCCGTGGCGGTCGCGACCCCGTGCGATCCGGCCCCGGTCTCCGCGATCACCCGGGTCTTGCCCATCCGCTTGGTGAGCAACGCCTGCCCCAGCACATTGTTGATCTTGTGCGACCCGGTGTGGTTCAAATCCTCGCGCTTGAGGAAAACCCGTGCCCCACCGGCATATTCACCGAATCGAGGCACCTCGGTGAGCGCACTCGGCCGCCCCGCGTAATTGCGCAACAGCCCCTCGAACTCGCCGGCGAATCCGGGATCCACCTTCGCCTTCTCGTATTCGACGGCAACCTCGTCCACCGCGGCGACCAGCGCCTCCGGAATGAACTTGCCCCCGAACCTGCCGAAATACCCTCCGGCACCGGGCACTTGCCCCTCCGGATCCGGAAGGAAGAACTCGTTTGTCATGATCGGAACGCTCCTAGGCCGGGACACGCATCCCGGCTACAGATCTGGTCAGGTTCGCGAACACGCGCCAACGCACGACAAGGCGCCCCCGGCCCAGCCGGGACACGTCATCCTCGATTCGAGAAACAGCGCAGGGGAGAAGCTTCTCCCTCACACACCCCGCACGATGCGCGGCGCGCAAAGCCATCGCATCCCATTCACCTGACCGGGCTCCGCCCCGATAACCCACCGAACCCGCCGCCCGTGCACCCGCCGCGCAGGCGCCCGGCAGCCACGCGGCCGGCAGCCACGGGCGAGACGAGCGGCAATGGGCATGCCCGCAGCCTACGGTTACCGACATGCCCCCGCAACAACACCCCCATATCGACCTCTGCGAACGCCTCACGCCCGCACTCCTGTAGAAAGCGCTGGCAGAAGGCCGAACTTCGGACCGGCCCTGGGGAATTCACCGGCGCCTCCGGCCGTCACAAGAACGAGGAACTGCGCACCGGTCCCGGCGAACGCATCGGTGTGCGCGGACCGCCGAGCCAGTTGTCACGGGTGCCCGCGACGAAGGCGGCGAGCGCGGTGTCCGGATCCGGGGGCGTCTGCCCGTCTCCCGGATCGGGCGCACCGTCGGCGCGCGCGATCTCGGCGGCGATCTCGGCCTCCGGGCGTTCATCGGCGGGCGTCTGCTCGGGACTGCCGTCCGCGCCGATCCGCAGTCCCGGTCCCCACGGCTCGACGATCATCTGGTGCAGCAGCCCGGTGACATCGGCGCTCACTCGGGGCGGCCGCGTCCAGCAGGTGGCGTGCTCGTAGAGAATCTGGCCCGCGGTGCGCTCGCGCAGCGCGTGTGCCAGGTCGTCGTCCAGATCGTCCAGGTCATAGGCGATCACGACGGTGTCGGTGGTGTCCGGTGCGAACGGCTCGGCGGGCAGCCCGAACAACTCCGCGGCGGCCAGCCCGAGAATGCGATTCGACCGGCCCGGCAGCAGCGAGATCGAGCGTGGCCGGCGTCCGGACGCGGAGAGGATCAGCGCCAGCCGATCCAGGCCGTGCCGGCACGATTGCGTGCTGTCGCCGAAGTAGGCCCAGCGCCCGGTCATTCCGGCGTCGAAGCCGAACGGGGACAAGGTGGCGAGATAGCCGCCCGTCAGGACGAAATGCCACCCGCGCAGATCTTGCTGGTCGAGCGCGGTGACGGGCTGGGCGCGGTCCGCGCGCGCCAGCATGCCGGCGACCCGGTCGCGCGGGAAGCGCCAGTCCTCATCCGGTTCGGGCAGCCGGTCGAACTCCGCGCGGGCGCGCGGCAGATCCGCGGCCAGAATCGCGTTGTAGACCAGCAGATAGCGGTCCGGCCAGGGTTCGAGCATGGGCTCGTACCGCGTCAGCACCTCGACCGCCTCGCCGTGGCGGTACTCGTCCTCGAAGGCGGTCGCCAGTTCATTGAGCGCCTGCCGGGTCGGAGGTCCCACCCGGAGTGCTTCGCGTAGTACCGGAATCGCGGCGAACGACAGGCCGTATTCGACGCACTCGTAGCCGAGTACGGTGAGCGCTCCGGTATCCGCCGGTGCGTCGCGCACGGCGCGGGCGGCTGTCGCCAGGTCCTCGAAATCCGCGGCCGCCGCGAGATCGGCCAGGACGGCCGCCAGATCCGGCAGCGGCGGCGGCTCGGCGGCGAAGTTCACGGCGTGACGCACGGCCTGTACCGATCCGGCGATATCCCCCTCGGCGAGCAAGCGCCGGGCTTCATGCAATTCAGTTGTCATCGCGTTCGATCTTGCGGGAGAACTCGGTCGGCGGCAACCGAGTTCGCGGATCGGTCGCTGCCGGGACGTTTACGCCACCGGCGCGCGGGAACAGTGTCAAGGGCGGTCGGTTCGTTTGATCGGGATGTGACCGCCGCCCTTCTCGGTTAGGGTCGGTGGCGGTTCGCCGGACGTGGCGGGCCCCTGTGTGGAGGTGAGTGGCTTTGTCCTACCTGTTGTATGACTTCCTGGTGCCGTATCTGGGGCCCTCGGGCGCCGAGTACTGGGCGACCATGCTGGTGGTCGGCTGGCGCTGATCGGTCAGCCGAGCGGGCTGTGTCCGAGCAGGACACGGCCGGTGAAGCGGGTCTGCTTGGCGCGGGGGAGGGGATGGAACAGGCAGCCGTGGATGTCTCGGTACCACATTTCCAAGGGCAGGGCGCGGGAATAGCCTGCGCCGCCTATGGTTTCGATGGCCAGGCGGACGGTGGCGACCAGGGAGTCCGCCACCACCGTCTTGCGGCTCAGGGTGCGGGCGGCATGGGCGTCGGTATTGGGGAAGCGGAGGTTGTCCGCATCGGTGAACATGGCGCCGATGAGGTCGGTGGCCGTGGTGTAGGCGTTCATCATCTCGCCGGCGAGTGCCACCATGTGCGGTTCGGTGCGGCCGCGCAATAGCTGGGCGACCAATTCGACACTGCGGTCGGCGATTCCGAGATAGGCGGCCATGACCAGGGGCAGGGCCGCGCCGATCACCGAATTGAGAATCGGGGGCCACAGATCGGCCGGGCGGATCAGGGAGACGGCGGCGTCGGGGACGAAGACGTCGTCGAAGACGATGGTGTGCGATCCGCTCGCGCGCAAACCGATGGTGTTCCAGGTCTTTTCGACGCTCACGCCGGGTGCGCTCAGGGGGATCGCGCAGTGCAGGACCTGCGGCCCGTCCGGCGCGTCGTCCCAGCGGATGCTGGTCACCGCGACGGTGCCGGCCTCGCAGCCGCTGGCCGGCGCCTTGCGGGCGCTCACCCGGTAGCCGCCGTCGACCTTGACGGCGCTGCCATTGGACTCCACCCAGTCCGAGGCCCCGGTGCTGGCCAGAATCGCCCCGGCGACCACCTTCTCGAACACCGCGCTCGCGTCCATCCCGTGCCGATGCCGCCACACCTGCAGGGCCACCAGATGCGTGTGCATGGCGAAAGCCACCGCGGTGGACGGATCGTGACGGCCCAATTCCCGCAGCGCATCGCCCATTTCGCGATGGGTGGCCCCGCCGCCGCCCGCCTCGGCCGGCACCAGCGCCCGGCTGAGCCCGGACGAGCGGAGCAGATCGTAGGCCGCGAGCGAGAGTTCGCCGCTGCCGTCGCGCTCGGCGACACCCTCGGCCAGCGCGGTCCCGACGGCGGTGGCCGCGGCGACCCAGTCGGTGGTGGGAGTTACGGATTCGGTGATCGTCATACCGCGGAGCTACGCGGCGCATCCGCCGGGGGTTCGACCGCGGTGCAACTCGTGACCTAGCCGCCCGGCAGCCAGATGTAGGCGGCCCACGCCCCGGCCCACACCGCCAGCATGATCAGCGTGGAGATGCGCGGCCGGTGCCGCCGCGGTTCCGGGTGCGCCGGACCCAGCCACACCGAATACGCGTCCGGATATCCGCGCCGCACCGGATCCGGCGCGTCCGCCGCCTCGGCACTGCCGCTCACCGAGATCTCCTCTCCGGAATCCATACCTGAACGGTATCTTCCCTGGTCCGCAGCTCGCCACCGACGCGGCCGGTCAGCCGTAGCGGCAGAATAGCCGCCCTACCCGGCATCCTCGAGCGGGCATTGTGATGCGGGCTACTCTGCCGGTGGCGGCAGTCCTACTCCGCCCGCGGTAGCAGTCCAGTCGTATCCGACTGGCTATGAAGTGGCCTGATGTGGACGCCTAGAATCGGGTTGTTCGATTCCGAGCGATCCGATTGGCCCAGATGACACAGGAGTTTGCCGTGACTACGCCCGAGTCCACCCCGACCATCGGCACCGCCCGCGTGAAGCGCGGTATGGCCGAGATGCTGAAGGGCGGTGTGATCATGGATGTCGTCACGCCGGAGCAGGCCAAGATCGCCGAGGACGCCGGCGCCGTCGCCGTCATGGCCCTCGAGCGGGTGCCCGCCGATATCCGCGCCCAGGGCGGCGTGTCCCGCATGTCGGATCCGGACATGATCGACGGCATCATCAGCGCCGTCTCCATCCCGGTCATGGCCAAGGCCCGCATCGGCCACTTCGTCGAGGCGCAGATCCTGCAGTCGCTGGGCGTCGACTACATCGACGAGTCCGAGGTCCTCACCCCGGCCGACTACGCCAACCACATCGACAAGTGGAACTTCACCGTTCCCTTCGTCTGTGGCGCCACCAACCTGGGCGAGGCCCTGCGCCGCATCACCGAGGGCGCGGCCATGATCCGCTCCAAGGGCGAGGCCGGCACCGGCGACGTCTCCAACGCCACCACCCACATGCGCAAGATCCGCGACGAACTGCGCCGCCTGTCCTCCCTCCCCGAGGACGAGCTCTACGTCGCCGCCAAGGAACTCCAGGCCCCCTACGAACTGGTCCGCGAGGTCGCCGAGACCGGCAAGCTCCCCGTCGTGCTGTTCACCGCCGGCGGCATCGCCACCCCCGCCGACGCCGCCATGATGATGCAGCTCGGCGCCGAGGGCGTCTTCGTCGGCTCCGGCATCTTCAAGTCCGGCAACCCCGCCCAGCGCGCCGCCGCCATCGTGAAGGCCACCACCTTCTACGACGACCCGGACGTGCTGGCCAAGGTCTCCCGCGGCCTGGGCGAGGCCATGGTCGGCATCAACGTCGACGAGATCCCGCAGCCGCACCGCCTCGCCGAGCGCGGCTGGTAACCAGCCCGTTCGCTCTTCGAACCCGAACCGCCGGAAGGTCTTCCGAGACCATCCGGCGGTTTTCGTTGTGACTCTCGACAACACCGTCCGCGGCATCTACTCGGTGACCAATCCGGACAAGCTGACCGGCGTTCGCTGAAACGACTCGAGCAGGGGAACCAGCTCCGCGGACGCTTCGAACAGCGCCCGGGATCGCGATTCGATGGTGGCTCGCCGGGTGTCCAGGGCGGCGTGGACGTCGGCCCAACGGCGGGCGTCGCGCAGATGGGGCATGAGGGTTCGCAGCGTGGTGATCCCGTAGCCCGCGAGCCGGAGCTGATGGACCACGCGGGCATCCCGGACGTCGGCGGGGGCATAGGTGCGCGGCGCGCGCGGAGCGGTGCGCGCGGGTGTGACGAGTCCGGTTGCGTCCCAATGCCGCAGCGTGGAAGTGCGGACGCCCAGGGCGGCGGCCAGCTCCGCGATGGTCATCGAATCCGACGGCCGGACATCGGCGATCGGCTCCGCCGAGATCGATTCGACGGCGGCGCAGGCGGATTCGAGGTCCCGGCGCTCCCGGTCGAGCCGCGCGTGCGCCGCGTCCAGCAGGGCCAGCAGCACCGGCCGGGGTTCGGTGCGGGCCGTGCGCACGATGCGTTTGGCCTCGACGGGCCCGACCCCCGCCGCGAGCACGCGGTACGCCCGAGCGGCCCGCACATGGACGTCCCCGTACACCCGGTACCCGCTGGGCGTGCGCCCGGCCGGCGGGAGCACGCCGTCCCGCTCGAGATTGCGGATCTGCTGGACCGAGTAGTCCGCCCGGCGCGCCACCTCGGCAGTCCGCAGCGGAGCAGAGTTGAGACTTTTCACTCCCATATCTCCCGATAGCCGCTCGAAACTCTCCACATGCACTTCAATGTAACGCTGGAACACATGACAGTCGACGACATCACCGAGTTCATCGAAGCCCTGGGCGGAGTGCTGACCCTGAAGCCGGGTCCGGGCGACGGCACCCCCGAGATCGCCTGGGGTGATCGCTTCTTCTACTACGCCCCGGACGGCCAGGTCCCGGCCGGGCAACCGTTCGCCACCATCGTCACCAAGGACTACCCGGACGACACCGCCTCCCGCCTGGACCGCCCCGGCGCCTTCCGCGTCAATGTGAACGCGGGCAGGGACGCCTTCACCCGCTGGACCGGCCACACCCCGCGCGAAACCGCCGACCGCGGCGCCGATCCGAGCCTGCCGGACACCCTGGTGGCGCACCCGGTCTACGGCGGGGCCGCCTGGCTGGCCGTGGTCAACCCTGATTCGACGACCGCCGAGCCACTGCGAGACCTGTTGCGCGCCGCCCATGATCGCGCCCGAACCCGCTACGACCGCCGCGCCGGAGACAGCCCGATCGGTCACTGAGCGATAGCGGCGACTGCTAGTTTCGAGGTGGATCTTGTCCGCCCACACGCCGATTCGGGAGTACGCAGTGAGCCTGTCGATTGTCAACGCCGCGGTCTTCGATGGTGAGTCGGCGGAGCTGGTGGAGGGGCCGGTGCACATCGAGGACGGCCGGATCGTCGCCGTTGGCGGCGGTTTCGACGCCGAGCGGGTGATCGACGCGCGCGGGCGCACGGTCCTGCCCGGATTGATCGACGCCCACTGCCACGCCTACGGCACCTCCCTGGACCTGCTCGGCATCGAGAGCAGCCCGCTGAGTTACATCGCCCTGCTGGGGGCGCGCCGGTTGCGCGCGGCGCTGTATCGCGGGTTCACGACCGTGCGGGACGTGGCGGGCGGCGATGCCGGGCTGGCGCGCGCCATCAGCGAAGGCCTCATCGAGTCGCCGCGCTACCTGTACACCGGTGCGGCGCTGAGTCAGACCGGCGGACACGGCGATCCGCGCGGGGTCGACATGGACGTGTGCGGGTGTCACTCGAATATGACCGAGGTGGTCGACGGCGTCGACGCGGTGCGCCTGGCCGTGCGCGATCGGTTCCGCCGCGGCGCGCACGCGATCAAGATGATGACCTCCGGCGGCGTCATGTCGCTGACCGATCCGATTCGGATACCGCAGTATTCGGCCGAGGAGATCCGCGTCGCCACCGATGAAGCCGCCCGCCGCGGCAGTTATGTTGCCGCCCACGCCTATTCGCCCGAAGCCATCCGCCATTCGGTCCGCAACGGCGTGCGCTCGATCGAGCACGGAAACCTCCTCGACGCCGAAACCGCCGCTCTGATGGCCGAACACGGCGCGTTCCTGGTGCCGACCCTGGCCACCTACGACGCCATGGCGCGCCGCGGTCGAGAGGTCGGCCTGGCGCCCGTGTCGGCGGAGAAGAACCTCGAGGTTCTCGACGCCGGCGCCGAGGCCGTCGCCCTGGCCCGGGCGGCCGGCGTGCGCGTCGGCTTCGGCACCGATCTGATGGGCGCACTGGAAGACGAACAGCTGCAAGGCATCCGGCTCCAGGTCGAGATCGACGGCCCCTTCCTCGCCCTGCAATCGATGACCTCGGTGAACGCCGATCTGCTCGGCCGCCCCGACCTCGGCCGCGTCCGCCCCGGGTGCGCCGCGGACCTGCTCATTGTCGACGGCGACCCGTTCACCGATCCGGCCGTGCTCTGGAAGGGCGCGCGCACGGTCGTCCGAGCCGGTGCACCGCTCGGCGACTGAGAGTCACCGCCCGGGCCGTCCTGTGCCGCAGCAGGTTTCAGGGCCGCCCGGAAGTTGCGGGCCGGGCGCGAGCCGTCCAGGGCGCTAGACGGGGAATCGCGGGCGGCGGTACGGGTGCATGCAGTCCCGCTACCTGCGCGCATGCGGCTCAGCAAACTCCAAATCTTTTCCAGGATTGTGCTGCGGCAAATTTACTACCTGGAGCTTTGTGGTTAATGTTCGGCGCTATCACCGGTGAACAGTCGACATCAGAGCTTCTGGCAAGGAGTCCGCATGCTGGAAATCGACCAATTCACCTATGGCTGGCTGAATCCGCTGCTGGCCTATCTCATGTCCGTCACCGGATCGTTGCTGGCCTTGCGCTGCATGGTGCGGGCGCGCAATCAGCACGGGCACGGCGGTTGGGTGGCCATCGGGGCGGTGGCCCTGGGCGGCACCGGGATCTGGGTCATGCATTTCATTGCGATGCTGGGGTTTTCGGTGCGCGAAGCCCACATTCGATACAACGTGCCGATCACGGTGGCCAGTGCGCTCATCGCCATGGGCGTGGTGTGGATGGGGCTGTCGATCGTGGTGCACCGGCACGGCGGTGAGGGATTCGCGCTGCTGGTGGGCGGGACCGTCACCGGACTCGGGGTGGGGGCCATGCACTACTCGGGCATGTACGCCATGAAAACCGATGCGGCGGTGCGATACGACTCGTGGATCGTGCTGCTGTCGCTGCTGATCGCGGTGGTGGCGGCGACGGCGGCGCTGTGGTTCGCGCTGCACGTGCAGGGGATCGTGGCGACCGTGGGCGCGGCGCTGATCATGGGAATCGCGGTGTGCGGCATGCATTACACGGGCATGTTCTCCATGCGCGCCCATATGGCCGAGCACATGCACATGCCGTCGGGGGCGCAGCCGGCGCAATTGCTGACCCCGCTCATCATCGCGGTCAGCATGGTCACCCTGCTGATGCTGCTGCAGGTGGGCATCACCGATGTGGACGAGCCGGATCTCAGCCGCATCCGCGGGCAGTACGCCAGCCGGTACTGGCCGAGCACGGGCGGCCGCGGCGCGCACCGCCGGTTCGATCCCGACGACTTTCCCACCGAGACCTTCCCGGCCAAGCGCCGTCGCGAGTGAGGGTCATCGCGGTGCGGGGACCCCATCGGGAGCCGGTTCGCCGGCGAGGACGCGCAGCGCGTTCGCGGTGAAATCATCCAGGGGGTAGAACAATTCGATCGCCAGCTCCGACAGGGTGACATCGGCGGGCGCGCCGAACGCCACCATGGTGCTGAACAATCGCAGCTCACCCAGCGGGGTGCGAATGCGCAGCGGCACCGCGAACGGTCCCGCGATCTCCTCGTCGTCTTCTTCCAGTTCGGGCGGGTACGGATACCCGGACACCTCGTCGTACAGCTCGCGCAGCACCGGGTCGCCGGTGGACTTGACCTGCCGGAGCAGGCGATCGAGCAGGTTCTCCCGCACCTGCCGATAGTTGACCAGATGCGAAGGAGCGGAGGGGCTTTCCGGATACAGGGCGAGCCGGTACATGTTCGGCGTCCGGTCCGCGATCGGCTCGGGCACCGCGCCCTCGAACAGCCCCATCGCCCGATTGGTGGTCACCACGTTCCAATACCGGTCCACCGCCACCGCCGGATACGGCTCGTGCGTGGCCAGCATGGTCTCCAAGGCCGTTCGCGCCGCGGCCATTTCGGCGTCGTCGAGACTGCTCTCCCGATACTCCGGCGCGAACCCGCCCGCCATCAGCAGCGTATTGCGTTCGCGCAGCGGCACATCCAGCACCTCGCTGAGCCGCAGCACCATGGCGCGACTGGGTTGCGCCTTCCCGGTCTCGATACAGGACACGTGCCGCGCCGAACTATCGGCCGCCAATGCCAGATCCAGCTGACTCAACCGCCGCCGCTGCCGCCACTCCCGCAACAATGTGCCCACCGCAGACCCCTGACCCGTCACCCGCCCAGCCTATCCATCCGAGGTGAACCCCTCCATGACCTCCGAGGTCATTGAGACCATGACCACGCGACTGGCACGGTCGATCCCATGACAACGACGACCCTCCCGGACATCGGGGCCGCACCCGGTTTCCTCCGCACCGCACTGAGGCTGGACGGCTGGAGCACCGGCGTCTTCGGCGCCGTCCTGCTGGCCGCCGCGCCGATCCTGAGCGAGCCCCTCGGCCTGCCGACCTCCTGGTCGATCCCCTTCGGCGTCGCCATGCTCGGCGGTGCCATCGCCCTGTTGCTCATTGCGGGATATCCGGCCGTCCCCGCTCGTCTCGCGACGGCGGTCGTGGCCGTCAACGCGCTGTCGGCGGTCGCGCTGACCCTGCTCGCCTTCGCCGACCTGATTCCCCTGACCGCGTGGGGGCGTGCGTTCCTGCTCGTCGGAGCCGCGGTCGTCGCCGTCTTCGGCGCCATCGAATATGTCGGCCTGCAGCGTGAGGAGAAGTAGCGCCATGACCACGAACCAGCATGACGAAACAGCCCTGCGCGCCCTCCTGCGCGCCCAGGCCGACGCGTGGGCGGCCGGCGACGGCGCGGCCTTCGCCGCCACCTTCACCGACGACGCCGACTTCGTCTCGGTCATCGGTGAATTCATTCAAGGCCGGGCCGAAATGACCACGGAGATGCAGCAGGGCTTCGACGGTTTCATGAAGGGCACCCGGATGTCCGAGCCCGCCACCCTGAAAATCCGCTTCCCCGCACCCGATACGGCAATCATGATCACCCAGGGCGTCCGGCCCAGCCGCCCCGACAACCCGGCTGGCCCCGACGAGCAGTCCATCCAGACCCGGGTGGCGGTGCGCGCCAATGGAACCTGGCTGTTCACCAGCTTCCAGAACACCCGGGTGACCCAATTCCCGGCCTGAGCGCTTCGCTGTGCCGCGAAATCCGGGCGATGGACGGCGACGGCCGATCGGGGCTCTCGCCGGGCTTTCAGATCGCTGCGGTCGAGGCGGGGCTGGTCGGGCGGCAGATGTCGGCGAGGGCGCGGAAGGCGCGTTTCGGGGTGAGCGTGCCGTCGGACATGACCTTGCAGACGCCGAAGGAGGCGAGGTCGAGATCGAAATGGGGGTCGGGGTCGTGGGGGAGGGTGTAGCCGGCGAAGGTGTACCAGAAGGCGGTGTCCACCGATTCCTCCTCGAAGAAGCGGAAGAGCTCTCGCATGTAGCGGGCCGGTTCTTCCTCGTCGCGAATGTAGTCGCCTTCGATGTACGGGGGATCGGCGTCGTAGTCGACTATGTTCCAGCCCATTCCATTGTGTTCGGCCGCGCCGCGGTAGGTGCAGCAGCCGACCTCGGTCACCGCGATCGGTTTGCCCAACTGTCGCAAGGCGCGCAGGCCCTCGCGGTAGGCGGGGTGGGCGGGATCGCCGTAGGCGTCGATGCCGATGATGTCGAAGGGAGTCCAGTCGATGTTCTCCCAGGTGCCTGCGGCGTAGGTGAGCTTGCCGCCGAAGCGTTTCCGGGCGGCTGCGGCGATATCGGCCAGGGCGGCGTTGATTCGGGCGCTCATTTCGGGCAGGCCCGCGAGGTTCGATGGGTCGCCATTGGTGAAGGTCGCGATCCGGGTGAACGTGTCGGCGCCGGGGAGGAATCCGGAACCGAAAA
The DNA here is from genome assembly GCF_042672265.1 of Nocardia sp. NPDC127526. NCBI lineage: Bacteria > Bacillati > Actinomycetota > Actinomycetes > Mycobacteriales > Nocardiaceae > Nocardia > Nocardia sp. NPDC127526. Next base: position 80,644 of record NZ_JBHXVO010000005.1, read on the forward strand.
GGCTCAGCTCGCAGCCGGTGACGAGGACCGCGGCGCCGATCGTCTCGGCGCGATCCGCGCACTCGGCGAAGTACGGCAGCATCTGCTCGGCGGACAATTCGCAGGGGAAGGGGGAGAGCCAGACCTCCAGCCCGGCATCGGTGGCATGCCGCGCGGCGATGGTCAGGCGTTCCGGATCGCCGCCGGTGATGCGGACCGCATCGCAGTGCAGGTCCTCGGCGATGATCCGCAATTCCCTTCGCACGGTGTCGGAGTCGAGGACCGGACGCGATCCGCGGCCGCCGGGGGCGAAGCCCGTGTCGTAGGTGATGCCTCGTGCTCGCATGGTGTGCTCCTCGAATCGTGCGGGGCCCGTTGAACAATCCGGACCTTAGGCAGGAATCGAAATTCAATACAACGAACCACTCCCGCAAATTGCCGTGTCTGCGCAGTTCAGGGCGGTGATGCCCAATTGCAACGACGGTGCCGGTTAATGCTCGCTGAAATGCGAGTGCGTTGCAACGACATACGCGCTGATCGCATACTGGCGCGGAGACGATCCGACCGGGAAGGCGGCCGAATGCCGGGACGCAGACTGACCGCGAACGACCGCCGGCAGATCGCCGCCGGTCTGGCGCAAGGGCTCGACCACGCCGAAATCGCAAGGCGTCTGGGCCGTCCCACCTCGACGATCAGCCGCGAGGTCGCCCGCAATGGCGGCCCGGGCCGCTACCGCGCGGATCTGGCGCAGCTCGCCACCACCCACCGCGCCCGTCGCACACCCCGCCCGGTCGCCCCACCGCCGATCAGCGAACCCGCCGGCCCCGCCCCCGAGGTGGCGGCCGCGATCATGCGCGACCTCACCGCGGCCCTCGTCGAGACCGGCGTGCCGCGCACCGCCGCCGCCATCCTGGCCTGCCTCTTCACCGCCGAATCCGGCAGCCGCACCGCCGCCGAACTCGCGCAGCACCTCCAGGTCAGCGCCGCCACCGTGTCCCAAGCGGTCGGCCTGCTGGAAGCGCAGGGCCTGCTCCTGCGCGGCCGCGACCCCCACAGCAGACGCCAGCGCTACTTCCTCGACGACGACGCCGGCATGCGCACCGTCCTGGCCAGCGCCCGCGCCAACCAGCGCCTCGCCGCCACTGCCCACCGCGCCGCGCACACCTTCGGCCCCGACACCCCCGCCGGCGCCCGCCTGGCGGCAGCCGCCGAATTCCTCGAACAAGTCGGCAACGACATCATCCGATCCGCGGAACGCCGGCGCGCCGGCCTCGACTCGGCCCGAGCGCTCAGGCCCCGATAGCCCGAGCCAAATGCGGCCACGAATCGTGCAGATCAGTCTGGAATTGCCCCCACGTATGCGACCCCACCGGCCTGTTGACATACACCGGCGCCATCCCGAGCTGTGACAATCGCGCCGCGAACTTCCCCGTGCACGAAGCCGCGATCGCCTCGATAACCGGTGACGGCAGCCCGCCCTGATCGATCGCCCCCGGAATCCCCGACGCGGCCGACAGATAAACCGCCTTGCCGCGCAACCGCTCCGCGCTCAGGAACGGATCGTGCGATCGCCACACCTCCCCACCCGGCGCGCCCCACATATTCCCCGGATTCCCACCTCCGCGCAGCACCACCGCACTCGCCATGGCGACCCCCGCCGAATCGGAACTCCACGGACACCCGCTGTAAGACGCGACCGCACTGTACTTCTCACCGCCCTGCACAGCCAGATCGATCGCCGACCCCCCACTCATCGAAACCCCCGCGACAGCATTGCGCCCCGTAGTCCCGAACCGCTCGTCGATCACCCCCGGCAACTCCGACACAAGATACGTCTGCCAGCGATTCCTCCCCATAATCGGATCATCCGCAACCCAATCGGTATAGAGACTGAAAGCCCCTCCCGTAGGCAACACCACATTGACGTTCTTGTCCGCGAAGAACTCTCGAATATCGGTGTCATCCCACCAAGAAATCCCATCCTCCCCACCACCCGCCCCCGTGAGCAGATACAACGTCGGCGCAGCCCCACCGCCAGCGGCCCGGATCACCCGATTGGACACCACCCGATCCATGGCGGGCGAATACACGTCAACCTGCGAAATACGTTCCCCAATAGGAACTTCTCCGACCACCCGCGCCCCCTGCGGAGCAGCCGCGGCAGGCTGGACCAGGATGACGGAGGCAGCGACTATACACGCGAACAAAGCCCAGATCTTGAAACCGGTCACCACTCCGTTGTACCCACCGCAGCCCCAGAATTTGCCGGAATGTGTCGTAACCCCTTGTGAGAGGGCGTGATAGCAAACCGACTGGCACGATGTACCCATGAAGTACGTGCCGGTCACAGTCGAATCGCCCTGCCGCGCTTCGACGAAAACCGCCTTCGACGTAATCGTCCCGATCAATCTGTCACTCATCTTCACCGGAATGGGCCCGCTGCCAGCGTCCGCAACCAGTCCGGTCCCTGGACCGAAACCGGCCGCACCCGCCAACCACTACTCTCGGACGGCACCACCGCAACCGAGCGCCTCATCGAATACACACCCCCGCACAGCTTCGCCTACGAGCTCACCGGATTCACCGGCCCGCTGCGCTGGCTCATCGCCCGGGTGCGCGGGGAGTGGACCTTCACCCCCGACGGCCCGAACTCCGTAGTGCGCTGGACATATTCATTCTTCCCCCGCCCCGGCCGCCGCCTGCTGATCCAAACCGTGGCCGCCCCACTGTGGCGCCGCTACGCCAAGGCCACGCTAGCGCGCGCGGTGGTGCTGGTCGAGCAGGCTGAGCGGTGAAACCGCCACCCGGATCGAAGCCCTCGTGGGCCGAGGGCATCCCGCGATCCGACGCCCGAGGCCATCGACTGCGCGCTCGCGGCCGTGGCGGCCTCGCCCTGAGCGATGTGGATTTCGTTGTGCGACGACAGCTTCAGGTCAAGTCTCTGATAGCTCTCGATGGCGGGAATCGGCGCAGGCGTTCGGGACCTGACGGGGATTTCAAGGATCGTCGGAGTCGGAGCAGGTAGCCAACCGGGCTCTCACGGATCACGTCTTCGCGTTGCCTGTGCCACTGGACCGGGGAATTGACCAAATGTGCCGCCAACACGGCCGGACCTGCAACTGCGGGTGGGAGTCCCACGAAGTCGGCTGCTGCTGCCGCCAAGGTCGGTAGCGCGACGGATTTGATCGTTACCAACCCACGAACGCACCCAAGGTTCACGCTTCTCAAGCGATCACCGAGATCGTTCAACTGTTTTTCGAGTGTGGAACGGACCTCGGAATTGAGGTATTCCATGTACAATCGAACGTCTCGGACGCTCTCGAGCGCCGCGAGACCCTCGGCTTGTTCCGTCACGTATAGGCGGAAGGAATCGAGCTCCCCCTTGAATTTCTCGCGGACTTCCAGGATTCGCTCGACAGGAACCCGATCCAATTGGTCAGGGATCGCAGTGGCGAATGCCAGCATGACGCAGGAGTTCGCGATCCCGGGCCGCGCCGTCGGTGTTTCTCGGAATTGACTATCGAGGAGTATCTCGATATTCCGGTCGAGGGATGATCGGTACAGAGCCGAGAGCGCCAATTCTTCGTCGGTAATCGGATGAAGGTGGTTTTCGAGTGCGATTCGCTCCACCAGCGCACAGGTGTACGTAGTCGCGAGCGCCGGGTGCATGCCGAGCCACTCTGTGGTTCGGCCGCGAGTCGGGACTGCCAGGCCGGCGGCGACCGCGGCGTCGATTGTGGCGGGAGTCAGCTCGCCGACGTGAACGTACCCCAATTGCCGATTCAGGGAGGCGGTTTCGATATTGGGGCTTGCCGCATAGCCTTCAGGGGTCGCGCCAAACTTCGGCGAAATGTGCCATTCCTGTAGATGATTGATTCCGAACCGCTGCTCAAGAGCAATGGTGTGTGCCACGATGGCGTCGGTGAAGGCGTGCCCGACTGCTTGTATAACCGAATGCGGGGGCTCGATGTCGAGTAGCCATCCTGCTTCCTGGTGGAGAACCTGCGCGGTCGGTGAATCGTAGGTGGTATATGGAGATGGACGCAGGCGTGCCAGCTTGGGCCAATACAGGGCGGCGTATTTCAGCCAGTTCTCGTCCTGAATATGAACGTACGGGTAGTACAGCGCTATTGGATGCACTGCGTGCCAGTCCCTCGATCGATTGGTTCTGCCGTGCACCAGTTTAAGTGGTGTCAGTCACCCGCGTGCTGAGTCGCCAATGAGCGGATGGCCTCGGTGACCGTGGCCAGGGCCATCAAGCGGATCACGTCGACGTTGGATTCGACCTGACCGGTTGCGGCGGCGATGAAGCCGTCGCCGTCGAAGCGGGTGTGGGGTGGGGTGAGGGCTCGGGAGAGGCCGTCGTGGGCGCCTTGGGCGACTATGTGGCAGGCGGTCTTGTCGAGGCGGGCGTTGGTGAGGATGGCGCCGATCGTGGTGTGGGCGCGGGGGTTTGCGAAGTCGAAGGGGCGGTTGAGTTGGGCTACGGCGTCCAGGGAGATGTCGGAGGTGCCGGGGTCTATGTCGCCGAAGGCGTTGACCACGCAGAGGGCGCCGACGATGACGTCGTCGAGGCGGCGTTCGGCGTAGGCGATGCCGCCGGGGCGGCGGAGGTCGGGGCCGCGCCAGTGCGAGGTGTAGGCGCCGGAGCCGGCGCCTATGCGGCCGTGCAGGATTTGCTCGCCGGTGGTGGCCAGGGCGGCGGCGTAGCCGTCGGCCGCGGTGGGACGGGTGGCCGGATCGCCGACGGCGAGGTCGAAGAGGGCCATGGTGGGGACGATGGGGACCGCGCCGCCGGGGGTGGGGACGCCGCGGCCCTGTTCCTCGAGATAGCGCATGACGCCGTCGGCTGCGGCCAGGCCGAAGGCGGAGCCGCCGGTGAGCAGGATGGCGTCGACGGTGGCGACGGTCTTGTCGGGGGCGAGGGCGTCGAGTTCGCGGGTGGCGGGGGCGCCGCCGCGGACCTCACAGGAGGCGATGGTCCACTGCGGCAGGGTGAGGACGGTGCAGCCGGTTTCCGCGACCGGGTCCGACCAGTGGCCGATGCGGACTCCGGGGATTCCGATGGTCATGCGCCCCTCCGTTCTCGCGCAGCGGCTTGCGATGCGCGCCTGTTGAATTCGCAGACTGGATCGATCATCTCACCGGGAGGGAGCGTCGGCGGTCGGCAGTGGCGAGTGCCACGCCGAGGCGCTCGGGCCGATTCCCGAGAACCCGCGCGGTGACTGCGCCGGGATCTCAGGCCCGGCGGGTGCGGAGCGCGCGGAGGTAGCGGCGGCGGTAGACGCGTTGGGCCAGGAGCAGGACCGGAAACAGGGTGCGCCACAGTCCGGCGGGCGCGGGGCCGGTGTGGGAACGCAGCGTCAGCCAGACCGTGCCGTCGGCAGCCCGATGCACGATGAACGCCTCCTCCCCGGACACGGGATGGCCGGGCAATGTCCCGTAGGAGAAGCCCGCCCGCTCCGGCGTGTCGACCACCGCGACCACTCGCACCGGCTCGTGCACGGTGAACGGCCCGAATCCGGCGGTAATGCGGTAGTCCGCGCCCTCGACCGCGCGAACACCGTCAGTGGTCAAGGGCGTGACCCGAAAACCGCTGCGCCGCTTGACGCCCCACTCGCGCACGGCGGTCGAAGCGGCCTGCCAGTCGGCATCGCCCTCGCCGATGACCACGGTCCGCTCGAACCGGCGGTAACCCGCGATCGCGGCAGGCCACTCGACGGCAGCGGGTGCGGTGACGCCGACCGGGACGTAGGTGAAGGCGGAGGAGTGCTGTGCCCGGCTCTCGGAAGTCATAGGAGTTCCTGTCGATGGCGGTATCCGGATCGCGACAGTAGCCCATGGTGGGGGATCGATGCTCCGCCACCGCCGGTCCCACACTCCGGTGCCTGGCTGCCCGGCACTCCCCGCTGCCCGCTGCTCCGCACTTCCAGTACCCGGCGGCCGACCTCGCCGAACCGCCTAGCCGACGCGTACGGCGGGGCGATCCGGGTGGTCCCACGCGACCGTCAGATCGGGTTCTCCGGCCTGCGCATGGTGTTCGCGCAGTGCGGCGAGGGTGAATTGCTCGTCCGGGTCGGTGCCGCGTCGCAGCGCGGCTTCGGACATGCGCAGGCCGACGGTGAGGTCGAAGGTGAGGCCGCGGCCCAGGAGCATGGGGCCGGCGACGAGGAGAACCGTCCCGGCGGCGGCGGGACGGATGCGCGCGCGGGCGGAGCGGTCGGTGCGTTCGTTCCAGAGCGCCGGGAGCCAGCGGTCGTGTTCGCGAAGTGCTTGCAGGACTTCGCGATCGAGACCGGCGTAGTCGAACCACAGCGTGCGATAGGACAGTTCGTCGGCGTGGCCGTGCTCGTAGCGCAGGGAGGCGGGGCGGACGAAATCGTGCAGGGAGACGATGTCGGCGGGGCGGCCCGCGGCGCGCAGGAGGTCGGCGACCGCGCGGGCGACGGAGAGGGGGTCGGCGGCGTCGGCGCCGTCGACGGCGATCACCGCGTGGCCCGGCAGGTCGGCGGCGCGCTGCGCGAGCAGATCGAGCAAAGCGTCGGGGGTGATGGCGGCGAAGGCGGGCACGGGTCCATCATGATCGATGGGCGGGAGTGGCGGCGGATGGTGTTGTGGCAGGTCCTGCGGGTGGGTTCAGTGAACGGCTGTTAACCTGAGCCGACGATTCGGAAGGGAACGGGTGCATGGCGACGATCGAAGAGGCGCTGGAGATCGAGCGGCTCGAGCGTGACATCTTCCGGGGCGCGTCGACCAAGACGCAGCTGCCGCGCACATTCGGCGGGCAGGTCGCCGGGCAGGCGCTGGTGTCGGCGGTGCGGACGGTGGAGCCGGAGTTCCAGGTGCATTCGCTGCACGGGTACTTCCTGCGGCCGGGCAACCCGCAGGAGCGCACCGTATACCTGGTCGATCGCATTCGCGACGGGCGCTCGTTCTGCACCCGGCGCGTCACCGGCGTGCAGAACGGCGAGGCCATCTTCACCATGTCGGCCTCCTTCCATCGCGGCGACGAGGGGCCCGAGCATCAGGACGATATGCCGACCGTGCCTGTGCCGCAGGATCTTCCGGACGCCCGCACCTCCATGAGCCCGGAGCGGCTGTGGGCCATGCGGGAGTGGGAGCACTGGGATATCCGCACCATCCCGCAGGAGCAGGTGGACCGTCGCGGCGGGCTGGCCGCACAGCAACAGGTGTGGTTCCGCTACCGGCACCCGCTGCCCGACGACCCGCTGTTCCACGTGTGCACCCTCGCCTACATGAGCGATATGACGCTGCTCGGATCCTCGAAGGTGCCGCATCCCGACGAGCCGACCCAGAACGCCTCCCTCGATCACGCCATGTGGTTCCTGCGCCCGTTCCGCGCCGACGACTGGCTGCTCTACGACCAGCAGTCGCCCTCGGCCGGATTCGGGCGCGCACTCACCGGCGGCCGCATCTGGAATCAGAAGGGTGAACTGGTCGCGGCCGTCGTGCAGGAGGGGCTGATCCGCACCCCGCGCGACAAGAACGCGAAGTCGTACCCGCCGGGCACCAACTGACTACTCCTCAGGTCGAGGCGGCGACCGTCCCCCCGTCATTCCGGCATGCTTTTGGCCGGAATCCACGAAACCGTTGATGCACAGACGGTGTGGATCCCGGCCAAGAGCGCGCCGGGATGACGGGGGTATCGCGTCGGGATGACGGGGGTATCGCGTCGGGATGACGGGGTGTGAAGCCGCCGTCAGTGGTCAGGCCGTCTGCACCCGCAGATGGCAGACCACCGTGTCCGGCATCTTCCGCAGCACCCGCTCCAGCTCATCACTGCGATGACTGGGCAGCACCTTGTTCCATCCCGCCGGCGGTTCGATCTCCGCGATCACCACGACCTTGCGCCGCCCGGGGAACGTATCGCGCACATACCGCGCGACCGGTCCGCCGACGGTGGCATCGCCGTCCTCCAGCAGGATCAGCCGCACCTCGGGATGCCACGCCTCCCACTCCTTGGTGAACACGGTGATGTTCTCCCCGGGCAGGCACACGTGCACCGCGACCACATCCCGCCCCAGCGACATGGCCGCCGACAGCGCCTCGCGGCTCAGCTCCGACACCTCCGAGACCGGCACCACGATCGCGGTCTCGCTCGCCTTGGGCGTCTCCGGCACGCACCCCGCACCCCGGCAGCCGTCGATCTTGCGGTAGGTCTTGCGAATTCGCTCCATGGCCACCACCAGCAGCGGCAGCACCACCACGATCAGCCACGCGCCCTCGGTGAACTTCATGGCCGTGGTCACGATGGCCGCCACGAAGGTCAGCAGCGCACCGAACCCGTTGAGCCCTATCCGCCACTTCCACCCCTGTCCGCGCGTGGCCGGCCAATGCCGCACCATCCCGACCTGCGCGATGGTGAACCCCACGAACACGCCGATCGCGAACAACGGCACCAGCGCGTTCATATTGCCGTTCGACGCCGCCAGCAGCACCGCCGCCGAAACACCCAGCGCCAGTACGCCGAACCGATACACCTGCCGCGGTGAGGCCACCGCGAACCGGTGCGGCAGGCAGTTGTCGTCGGCCAGGATCTTGGTCAGCGTCGGCAGCCCGCCGTAGGAGGTGTTGGCCGCCAGCGCCAGCAGGATCACCGTCGCGAATTGCACCACGTAGTAGGCGATTCCATGCCCCAGCGCCGCCTCGGTGAGCTGCGACAGCACGGTCGTGCCCTCGAGCGGATGCACCTCGAACTTCTCGATCAGCGTCGCCAGCCCGAGCAGCATGACGCCCAGCAGCACACCCAGCGCCACTTCCGCGCGCTGCGCCCGCCGCGCCTTGGGCTGCGCGAAGCTCGGCACCGCGTTCGCGATCGCCTCCACCCCGGTCAGCGCCGCACAACCACTGGAGAAAGCCTTGAGCAGCAACAGAATTCCAATGGTGTGCGCATCGGTCACCACCGCCGCGCCGGTCGCCACGCCGGCCGGTTCCGCCCGCAGCAGCCCGCCGATGATCACCGCGAAGATGCCGAGCACGAACACGATCGTCGGAATCATGAAGGCGCGGGCGCTCTCCCGGATCCCGTACAGATTCAGCGCCGTGATGCCCACCAGCACCGCGAGACAGATTTCCACGGTGTAGGCGTGCAGCCCGGGGAACGCGGAGGTCAGCGCGGCCACGCCGGCGGCGATCGACACCGCCACATTCAGCACGTAGTCGACGATGAGCGAGGCCGCCGCCACCAGGCTGGTGCGATGCCCGAGCCGCTCCTTGGCCACCGCGTACGCGCCGCCGCCGTTCGGGAAGGCGGCGATGACCTGCCGATACGACGCGATGAGCACCGCCAGCAACACCACGATGGCCGCCGTCACCGGCAGGGTGAAGCCGAGCCCCGCCGCACCCGCGGTGGCCAGCACCAGCACGATGGCTTCCGGACCGTAGGAGACCGACGCCATGGCGTCGAGCGAGAGCCCGGCCAATCCGGTGGACACCGTCAGCCCGTGACCCGCCTTGCGCCGCAACCTGATTGGCCCCCGCGTGCGGCGAGACTCCGGCCAACGGCCCGCATCGCCGCTCCCGCCGGAATCCGGATGCCAGTCGCCGCCTCGTCCGCTCGGATCCGAATGCGAGTCTCCGACTCGATGCGCGGCCGGGTGCGGTTCGGCCGCGCTCGAGTTGGTCGCGCCCGTGGTGTCGGAGTGCCCGTCCGGATTCTGGTTCAGCCCGTTTCGGGCGATGGTTCGCTCGGCTCGGATCATTCCCCGGGAACGGGGCGGCGGCATGCCTACTCCACCGCGCGGGCCGGGCGTGGATTGCGGTAACGCATCAGTCACTCGGGCGAGTGTGCGCGCCCCCTACCAGACTGGTCATCCGTCCTAACGATTCCTTCACACCCTGGGTGAGCAGGGCCACACCGCCCGCGAAAAGTATGCTCGACGGCGTGACTCCGAGGATTGGTGTGCTGGCATTGCAGGGTGACGTGCGCGAACATGTGCACGCGCTGGCGGCGTGCGGGGCCGAGCCGGTGGCCGTGCGCCGTGAATCCGAGCTGGCCGCGATCGACGGCCTGGTCATCCCGGGCGGTGAATCCACCGCCATCAGCAAGCTCCTCGAGGTCTTCGATCTGCTCGAACCGCTGCGGCAGCGGCTGCGCGACGGACTGCCCGCCTACGGGTCCTGCGCGGGCATGATCCTGCTGGCCTCCGAGGTGCTCGACACCCGCCCGGATATGCAGCCGCTGCACGGCATCGATATGACGGTGCGGCGCAATGCCTTCGGCCGCCAGGTCGATTCCTTCGAGACCGATCTGGAGTTCACCGGCCTGGACGACGGCCCGGTGCGTGCGGTGTTCATCCGGGCGCCCTGGGTGGAGCGGGCCGGTGCCGGCGTCGAGGTGCTGGCCACGGTGCCCTCGGGCCCGGCGGCCGGGCGGATCGTCGCGGTGCGCCAGGGCACCGTGATGGCCACGTCCTTCCATCCCGAGGTGACCGGTGACCTGCGCGTGCACAAGCTGTTCGTCGACACCGTGGTTCGGCCGCGCGCCGGAGTATGACTGGTACAAGATCATGGGTGCGCGGCCGTCCCGACGGCGCGCAGTAGACTGGGGCCTCGCTGTCCGTCCGCGGGCGACGTTGCCCCCTGAACCGAGGAAGTAGGGAATGAGCGGCCACTCCAAATGGGCCACCACCAAGCACAAGAAGGCTGCGATCGATGCCAAGCGCGGCAAGCTGTTCGCCAAGCTGATCAAGAACATCGAGGTGGCGGCCCGGACCGGTGGTGGTGACCCGGACGGCAACCCGACCCTGTGGGACGCGATTCAGAAGGCGAAGAAGTCGTCGGTCCCGAACGACAACATCGAGCGCGCCCGCAAGCGCGGTTCCGGTGAAGAGGCCGGCGGCGCCGACTGGCAGACCATCATGTACGAGGGCTACGGCCCCAATGGTGTTGCGGTGCTGATCGAATGCCTCACCGACAACCGCAACCGCGCCGCCGGCGAGGTGCGCGTGGCCATGACCCGCAATGGCGGCAATATGGCCGACCCGGGTTCGGTCGCCTACCTGTTCAGCCGCAAGGGCGTCATCACGCTGGAGAAGAACGGTCTCTCCGAGGACGATGTGCTCATGGCCGTGCTGGACGCCGGCGCCGAAGAGGTCAACGATCTCGGCGAGGAGTGGGAGGTCATCTCCGAGCCCGGTGATCTGATCGCCGTCCGCACCGCGCTGCAGGGCGCCGGCATCGACTACGAGTCCGCCGAGTCCGGCTTCCAGCCGTCCATGTCGGTGGCCGTGGACGCCGATACCGCGCGCAAGGTCTTCAAGCTGGTCGACGCCCTCGAAGACAGCGATGACGTGCAGAACGTCTACACCAATGTCGATATCTCCGACGAGGTGCTCGCCGAACTCGACGCCTGATCGAGCCCAGCGACCAGACGAAGGCCGCCTCCGCTGTCGGAGGCGGCCTTCGCCGTACCGGGGCGAGGGTCAGCGCATCGGATTGATGCTGGACCGCTGTTGCAGCCGCGGCAGTACCAGGCCCAGCACGACCATGCCCGCGCCGAGCGCGAAGTGCAGCCAATCGTCGGCGGTATTGACCGGAACGAAGTTGGCATCGCCGGTCTTGTCGATGACGAGGCCGTAGATCCACAGCAGCAGATACAGCACGCCGCCGCCGAGCAGGAAGTAGGTGGCGTAGCCGATCGTGCGCGCGGCCAGCAGTCCGGCCACGCCGAAAATCAGATGAACGATGTTGTGCAGCACCGAAACCTGGAAAATACCGAGCAGTTCGGCATGGGATTCGTGCCCCGCCCAGCCCAGGCTGTCGTAGTCGGTGACGATGCCCGGAATGAATCCCAGCACTCCCGCCAGCAGGAAGACCGCGCCGACCACGGCCGCACCCAGTTGTACCGGCGTCCACCGGGTGGTTGTACGTGAAGTCACCATTGTCCGTTCGCCTTTCTCCCTCCGGTGTGGAGATCCCGTAGGACACTGCGGTGATCCACACCGGCTTGTTCCGCCGCATACCCGGCGGGGGCAGGCACAAACGGGTGCGAGAATCCGGATATGGCGGATCTGATCGCGGTACGCGGAGACATCACCGAACAGCACGCGCATGCCGCGCGCTGCGGGTGGCCTTCGACGCGATTCTCGGCGAAAAGCCCTGAGGGTCTGCTCCGGGACCCGAACATGTCGGTGGCAGCTGCCATGGTGGTGCGGTGACGAATGCCCTGCCCCGGACCGCTCCGTGTCGGTGGCCGGGGAGTCCCGCTGCGTCCGTTAGACTCTCGAACAGTTGTTCGTTGGCTGGGAGAGGGGATTTCGTGCGGGTGATGGGTGTCGACCCCGGGCTCACCCGGTGCGGCCTCAGCATGGTGGAGGGCGGGGTGGGCCGGCAGGTCACCGCCCTGGCCGTGGATGTGGTTCGCACACCGCCGGATATGGATCTCGCCGAACGGCTGCTGCGGGTGGCCGATGCCGCCGAAGCGTGGATGGACACCCACAAGCCCGAGGCCGTGGCCATCGAGCGGGTGTTCTCCCAGCACAATGTGCGCACCGCCATGGCCACCGCGCAGGCGGGCGGGGTGATCGCGCTGACGGCCGCACGCCGCGGCATTCCGGTGCACTTCCACACCCCCAGTCAGGTCAAGGCCGCCGTCACCGGAAACGGTTCGGCGGACAAGGCGCAAGTGACCGCCATGGTGACCCGTATCCTCGGACTGGCGGTCGCGCCCAAACCGGCCGACGCCGCCGATGCGCTGGCGCTGGCCATCTGCCACTGCTGGCGCGCGCCCATGCTCGAGCGCATGGCCAAGGCCGAGGCGCAGGCCGCGCAGCAACGGCGCATGTACGAGGAAAGGCTTGCCCAGCAACGGAAGGCGGTAACGCGGTGATCGCGTCGGTACGCGGCGAGGTGCTCGAGATCGGGCTCGACCATGTGGTCCTGGAGGCCGCCGGGGTCGGATACCGCTTGAATGCCACCCCCGCCACCCTGGCCGGGCTCACCCGCGGCGCGGAGTCTCGCCTCTACACGACCATGATCGTGCGCGAGGACTCCATGACGCTGTTCGGCTTCGCCGACACCGAAGCGCGCGAACTGTTCGTGCTGCTGCAGACGGTTTCGGGCGTCGGCCCCAAACTCGCCATGGCGGTGCTCGCTGTTCTCGAGCCCGAAGCCCTGCGCAAGGCCCTGGCCGAATCGAATGTGGCCGCCCTGACCCGGGTCCCGGGCGTCGGCAAGCGCGGCGCGGAACGCATGTGCGTGGAACTGCGCGACAAGGTGAATCTCGTTCCCGTGCAATCCGGTCCACCCGGCGCCGGTCCCGCGCCCATGGTCACCCCCATCCGCGATCAGGTGGTCGACGCCCTCATCGGCCTCGGCTTCCCCATTCGCCACGCCGAACCCGCCGTCGATGCGGTCCTGCTGGATCAACCCGACGCCGACACCTCCAAGGCATTGCGCGCCGCGCTGGGACTGCTGGGCAAGAACCGATAGGCGATCATGACCGACGACTCCGACTTCGCCCCCACCGAACCCGACGAATCCGCCGTCAGCCCCAGCTATCTCGCCTCCGACGGCGAGATCGAAGCCAGCCTGCGCCCGAAATCCCTGGACGATTTCATCGGCCAGCCCCGCGTGCGCGAACAGCTCGCCCTGGTCCTGCGCGGCGCGAAACTGCGCGGCGGCACCCCCGACCACGTGCTGCTCTCCGGCCCGCCCGGCCTGGGCAAGACCAGCATGGCCATGATCATCGCCGCCGAACTCGGCACCGCCCTGCGCCTCACCTCCGGCCCGGCCCTGGAGCGCGCCGGCGACCTGGCCGCCATGCTCAGCAATCTCGTCGAGGGCGATGTGCTCTTCATCGACGAAATCCACCGCATGGCAAGGCCCGCCGAGGAAATGCTCTACCTCGCCATGGAGGACTTCCGCGTCGACGTGGTCGTCGGCAAAGGCCCGGGCGCGACGTCGATCCCGCTCGACATCGCCCCCTTCACCCTGGTCGGCGCCACCACCCGCTCCGGCGCACTGACCGGCCCGCTGCGCGACCGCTTCGGCTTCACCGGCCATATGGACTTCTACGAACCCGATGAGCTGCAATACATCCTGCAACGCTCGGCGCGAATCCTCGGCGTGCGGTTGGAAGTCGAAGCCGCCGTGGAAATCGCCGGTCGCTCCCGCGGCACGCCCCGTATCGCCAACCGCCTGTTGCGGCGCGTCCGCGACTACGCGGAAGTGAAGGCCGACGGCCTCGTGACCCGCGCGGTCGCCCAAGCCGCGCTCGCCGTCTACGACGTCGACGCGCTCGGCCTGGATCGCCTGGACCGTGCGGTGCTGGGCGCTCTCATCCGCAGCTTCAATGGCGGTCCCGTCGGCGTCTCCACCCTCGCCGTCGCCGTCGGAGAAGAAGCGGCCACGGTCGAGGAGGTCTGCGAACCCTTCCTTGTCCGAGCAGGATTGGTTGCCCGGACTCCGCGCGGCCGCGTCGCCACCGCCGCCGCCTGGGAGCACCTCGGCCTCGTCCCGCCCCCGGATCTGGTCTTCGGATCGATCGAAGTGCGTGCCCGCGAATCCCATCCGACGCTGGACTTGTTCGAGTAACGGGCCCTCGATCGGCCGCGAGGGCTATGCGGCCGTTCGCACGGCGACGCGGCCGAGGTTGCGTCGGGTTTCGATCAGGTCGATGGCCGTGTCCATGCGATCCCAGGGCAGCACGGTGTGCTGCGGACGGAGCTCGCCGGCCGCGAGCAGCCGCCACAGTTCGGCGCGGTAGGACTCGAGCACCTCCGGGCGGGTGCGGCCGAGCAGGCCGACGGCGAATCCGGTGACGGTCTTCAGATCCGTCAGCAGGCCCGAGGCGTCCACCGTGCCGCCGCCCGCGCTGAAGGCCACCAAGCGGCCGTGTGGGGCAAGGGTGTTCACCCCGCGCTGCACGAAAGGTCCGCCGACCCCGTCGAGTACGACATCGACCGATTCGTTCCACGGATCGTCGTAGGTGAACACCGCGTCGGCCCCGCACTCCCGGAGGAAGCCGGCCTTGCCGGCGGATCCCGCCGCAGCGAGCACCCGCGAGGCGCCGAGCGCCCGCGCCAACTGCACCGCGAGATGGCCCACACCACTGGCGGCCCCGATGACCAGGACCGATTCGCCCGCCGCGAAGTGCGATGCGCGCAATGCACCCATGCCGACAAGACCCCCTCGTACCAGGGCGAGCGCATCCGCGGGCTCGACCTCGGCGGGCAACTCCGTGATCAACTGTGGTGCGGCGAGCACATATTCGGCGTAGACGCCCTCGAACACCAGGCCGCCCACCCGCTTTCCGACCCAGCCGGCCGGCACGCCGGGGCCGACGGCGACCACGGCGCCGACCATCTCCCCGCCGGGATCGCCCAGCGCCCCCTCGCGCCACAACTGCACCAGCCGCACCCCGACGCCAACCAGTTCGGTGCGCACCAGCAACTGTCCCGGACCAGGCTCGGGCTCCGGCACGGCGATGGATTCCGCACGGCTGGAGAACTGAATCTTGCGCACTGTTTACGCCCCTTCCACGGCAGCAATGTCCAACTACCGCAAAAATAGGCTCAGCAGAGTTTTATGTCAAACCTAAGTTTTGGTCAGAGCATGTTCCTTACACTCCCCAGGAGCCGCAGTTGCCGCTCGTAATCCCGCCCATCCAGCGCGAATCCGATGTGGTCGGCCCCCGCGTCGGCATACTCGGCACACCGTTGCGCAGCCTCCTCCGGCGTCCCGGTGACCGTGACCATGTCCACCTGGCCGGGGGACATCTCGAAGAATCCGCCGAGTTCCTCGCGCATGACCTCTCGATCCGCCCGGTCCTCGGGCTCCTCGCCGAGCACGGCGTGCAGCCCGACATGAATCCGGGGCATCGCCCGCCCGGCCTCCGCCGCGCGTCCAGCCCGGGCGTCCCATCGCCGATCAAGACATCCGCGGCGCCGATGGCATCCAGTCCGAGCTGCTCCGCGGTGATCGCCGCGTTCCGAATGCTTTCGCCCCCGTCGTCCTTCGCGGGCCCCGGCAGCGCGACTCCAATGGTCGGGCGGGTCATGAGCCCTCCTTCGCGTCGTCCTCATGACCACCATCGACCCTCAACCCCGCTCGAGGTCAAGGAAACCGGCAACCCGATCCGGGCTCGCGGACTCAGTCCTCCAAATCGGCCCGCAACTCCGCGATGACCTCCAGCGCCGCCGCGAAGGATTCCGACTCCTCCCACAGATCCCGCCACTCCGACTCATCGGCCACGATCCGATCCAGCGCCGCAATGGCCAGCGCCGCCACATCGTCGTCGACGCTCACACTTCCGCCCTCGAGCAGGAAGTCCGGCGCATACGACGAGGTGATCGCCGTCCGAGTGCGCTGTGCGGCAATGATCGCCGCGGCGGCGATCGCATCGCAGGCGACATCGCTGTCGAGGTAATCCTTGCTGCCCGCGACGACCGTCAGCGCCTCCCGGATCATCAACTGCCGCTTGTCCGGTGCGGCGTCATGGAGCCCGCCGCACCAGTCGGCGGCGGAATCATTGTCGAACGGACCTACGTCCCACGTACCCATGGCGGAATTTCTACCGCCACGGGCCGCGGTTCGCACCTCAGGGTCGGTCCACGGTGAGCACCAATTTGCCTACGGTGCGGCCGGTGTCGCCGAGGGCGTGCGCCTTGGCGGCGTCGGCGAGCGGGAAGACGCCCGCGAGCGTGGGGGAGAGAGCGCCGGATTCGGCCAGCTCGGCCAATGCGGTCATGCCCGCGTGATCGGCCTCGACGAGCAGTGGAAACACGCGCCGGCCGAGGCGTTCGGCGGCGGCGAGCAGATCGTCGACTCCCAGGGGGCGCAAGGTGACCAGCACCCCGCCCGGGCGCAGCGTGGGCAGGGAGCGAATGGCGTTCGCCTCGTCGATCGGATCGAGCACGACGTCGACATCGCTGACGACCTCGGCGAAATCGACCGCGCGGTAGTCGATTACCTCATCGGCCCCCAGCTCGCGCAGGAAACCGTGATTGGCGGCGCTCGCGGTGCCGATGACGTACGCGCCGCGGGCCTTGGCGATCTGAACGGCGAAATGGCCGACGCCGCCGGCCGCGGCATGGATCAGGACGCGTTGGCCCGCACGGACATCGGCGGTGTCGACCAGCGCCTGCCAGGCGGTGAGGGCCGCCAGCGGAATGGCCGCCGCGCGCGCGTGGTCGAGAGTGGCGGGCTTGCGGGCGAAGGCGCGCGCCGGCCCGGTGACGTATTCGGCGGCCGCACCGTGGCCGTACGGATAGGGCAGCATGCCGAACACTTCGTCGCCCGGCCGGAACAGGGTGACGCCGACGCCGGTGGCGACCACCTCGCCGGAGACGTCCCAGCCGAGCACGAACGGCGGTTCCGGCAGGAACAGGCCCGGAATCGACCGATGCTTCCAGTCGGTCGGATTGAGTGCGGTGGCGCGCACCCGGACGAGGATTTCGCTCGGCCCCGGCTGTGGAACGGGCCGCCGGGCCTCGTGCAGCACCTCGGGGCCGCCGAGGGCGTCCTGGCTGATCACGCGCATCGTCTCGGGAAGTTCGATCTCGGTCATGCCTCCAGCCTCCCGCCGAGCCGCATCCGAGAAAATGGCAGGATAGCCATTATTCGATAGAATCGTGCCATGCAGTCGGACGGAGCTCAGCCGCATCGGGTCGTGGTCCTGGCCTTGGATGGGGTGTACGTCTTCGAACTCGGCATCCCCAATCGGGTGTTCGGCACCGCCGACGGCCGCTACGAGGTGATCACCTGCTCGCTCGACGGGCGGCCGGTGCGCAGCAACTGCGACTTCGATATCGCGGTCGCGCACGACAGCCGGGCGCTGGAAACCGCCGACACCGTGATCATCCCGCCGTGCGATGTCGAGTCGATGCTGAGTGACGGTCTCCCACACGCTGTTTCGCAAGCACTGGCCCGAATCCCCGCGCACGCCAGGCTCGTATCCATCTGCACCGGCGCGATCGTGGTGGCCGCCGCCGGACTCCTGGACGACCGCGCCGCCACCACACACTGGAAGTTCACCGATACCTTCCGTCGCGCCTTCCCGCGCGTCCACCTGGATCCCGACGTCCTCTACGTCGACGACGGCGACATCCTCACCTCCGCCGGCGCCACCGCCGGAGTCGACCTGTGCCTGCACCTCATCCGCCGCGACCACGGCAGCGAGGTCGCCAATGGCGTCGCCCGCCGCTGCGTGGTGCCGCCCTGGCGCGACGGCGGACAGGCGCAGTTCATCGAGCAGCCCGTGCCCCCACCGGCCGCCGCCGGCACCGCCGGAGCCCGGCAGTGGGCCCTGGAAAACCTGCACCTACCGCTCACCATGGCCGACCTGGCCGAACAAGCGCACATGAGCGGCCGCACCTTCGCCCGCCGCTTCCGCGACGAGGTCGGCATGAGCCCCGGCCGCTGGCTGATCCAACAGCGCGTCTTCCGCGCCCGCGAACTCCTCGAATCGACCGAACTGCCGGTGGACCGCATCGCGACCGAGGTCGGCTTCGCCACGGGCACCTCGCTGCGCCAACATCTGCACGAATCCATCGGCGTCACGCCGCTGGCCTATCGGCGCACCTTCCGCTCGACCCCTGCGCTCGCCGGGTCCTGATTCGCGGTAGCGACCCCGGCGCGGGTTCAATGCTGCGGCAGCTTCTCCAGCTGATGCGCGACCAGGTCCAGGAACGCGTCGACCTCGTCGCGGTGATACGCGGGCATGCCCGCGGCGGCAGTGTGAAAAGCGGTCTGCCGCACATCTTCCGCGGTCAGGCCATTGGGACTGTGGTGCGCCAGGGTCGCGGCTAATCGATCCAGGAACGCCCCGACCTCCTCGGCCGCATACCCGGACAGGCCGTGCGGCGGCGCGGAGAACCGGATGCGCAGCACATCGTCATGGGTGAGCACATCCGCGAAGCGCCCCGACGGGACCCGCCCCCGCCCGCGGCGCAGGAATTCCAGCTCGGTGCACACCTGGTCGAGGAAGTCGTCGACCTGCTCGATGTCGTAGCCGCGCTGCCCGCGCGGGGGCGCGTCGAATTCCACCAGCCGGATATCGGCGGCGGTGAGGTGGTCGCGACCGGACATGGTCTCGGCGATGCGCACGCAGAAGGCGTCCACCTGGGCCGGGTGATAGCCGTGGTGCCCGAACGGTGCATGGCCGAATCGTTTGCGGCGGACGTCCTCGGGGGTCACCCGCGCCATTGTGCCAATCCCCGCATGTCCGAATCTCCGCCGCCCCGAGGCGAATCCGGTTTGCCGGATCAGTCCTTGCGCACGCCGTCGATGAGCAGCCGGCGAATGGCCTGGCCCAGGCCCTCGACGGCGGTCATATCCGGATCGCGCAGGCCGTGGATGATGGCCGCCAGGATCATGCCGGTGACGGCCTTCGCGGTATTGCCGGTATCCAGATCGGCGCGCAGATAGCCCTGCTCCACGCCGTGCTCCAGATAGCCGGCGGTGAGCGCGTCGGCGGAGTCCAGCAGGCCGTACAGGCGCATGGTGAGCTCGGCGTCGATGCCGGTGGCCTGGAACAGCAGCAGCTGCGCCACCCGCTGATCCTCCAGGAAGATGCCGATCAGCGCGGTGCCGATGCGCTCGGTCTGGGCTCGGTAGGACTCCAGGGTGTCGGCCGCGTCGGGGGCGTTGTCGGTGCCCAGCGCCTCGATGATGCGGGCGGCCAGATCGTCGATGACGTGATCGATGATGTCGCGCTTATTGGCGAAGTAGCGATAGAAGGTGCCGTGCCCGATGCCCAGCTCGGCGGCGATATCGGCAATGCCGGTGGCGTGGTAGCCCTTCTCGGCGAAGCACGCGAAGGCGGTGTCGATGATGTCCTGGCGGAGCTCGGCCTTGCGTCGTTCGATTCTCGAGGATGGCTTCGTCACGCTCCCGATGATACGGTGATCACAAACGGAATGAGATGTCATTCCGTGACATGGGCATCATTTCTTTGGAGGTTCGGCGTGGCACCTCAGTACGACGCCATCGTGGTCGGTGCGGGCTTCGGCGGTATGGGCGCGGGCATCGAATTGGATCGGCTCGGCCTGAGCAATTTCGTGATCCTGGAGCGCGAGGACGATCTCGGCGGCACCTGGCACGTCAATCGCTATCCGGGGCTGGCCGTGGACATCGCCTCGGTGACCTACTCGTACTCCTTCGAGCCCAATCCGTACTGGTCGCGGCTGTTCGCGCCGGGCGCGGAGCTGAAGAAGTACGCCGAGCACGTCGCCGACAAGTACGACCTGCGCCGGCGCATGCGGTTCAACACCGTGGTCGGCGGGGCGCGCTGGGACGAGGAGCAGCAGCACTGGACCGTGTCGCTGGAGAACGGTGAATCCCTCACCGCGCGTTATGTTCTCGCCGCCACCGGGTTCCTGTCGCAGCCGTACACACCGCCGTTCCCGGGCATCGACACCTTCCAGGGCAAGATCATCCACACCACCGCGTGGGAGGACGATTACGACCTGACCGATCGCAAGGCCGCCATCATCGGCACCGGAGCCACCGCCGTGCAGCTGATTCCGGAGATCGCCAAGCAGGCGCGCGCGCTGACGGTCTTCCAGCGCACGCCGATCTGGGTGGTGCCCAAGATCGACACCGCCATTCCGAAGCCGGTGCAGCAGCTGTTCGCGCGAGTTCCGGTGACGCAGAAGGCCGCCCGCCTGGTCAACACCTCGCTGCTGGAAGCGCTCATGGTGGTCGGCGTGCTGCACTTCAAGGAGGCCAAGCCGCTCAACAAGGCGGCCGGCGTGCTGGCCAAGGCGCATCTGCGGGCCTCGGTGCGGGACAAGGAGACCCGCGAGAAGCTCACGCCCGATTACGATTTCGGCTGCAAGCGGCCCACCTTCTCGAACCTGTACTTCAAGACGTTCAACGAGCCGCACGTGCGGCTGGAGACCAATTCCATCGATCACATCGAGCCCGACGGCATCGTGACCGCCGACGGCCACAAGACCGAGATCGACACCCTCGTGCTGGCCACCGGGTTCAACCTGTGGGACGTCAACTTCCCGGCCATCGAGATCATCGGCCGCGACGGGGTCAATCTCGGAAAGTTCTGGCGCGACAACCGCTTCCAGGCCTACGAGGGCGTGACCATCCCGAAGTTCCCCAACTTCGTCTCGCTCAACAGCCCCTACTCCTACAGCGGCCTGTCCTACTTCACCACCATCGAGGCGCAGATGAAGCACATCGGCCGCCTCTTCGGTGAGATGTTCCGTCGCGGTGAGCAGGTCTTCGAGGTCACCGAGTCGGCCAATGCCCAGTTCCTGGACCGCGTCACCGACAAGCTCGGCTCGTCGGTCTTCTACGGCGGCCAGTGCGCCACCGCCCGCAGCTACTACTTCAACCAGCACGGCGAGGCGGCGCTGCTCCGCCCCACCAGCACGCTCAATGCCCACCGCGAGGCGTCCAGCTTCCCGCTCGACGACTACACCTACGGGGTGCAGTCGGCCTGAGCAGGGAGCGCGCGGTCGGCAGAGTCGGCGGCCGACCGCGCGTCCCGGACCCCGCGGCCCCGGTCAGGCCGGGAGCACTTGATAACGGGCGCAGGCGAATTCACCGTTCATCGCGACCTCGGTGAGTTTCAACTCGCGACGCCGGGGTAGCAGGGGTGCCCCGGCGCCGAGGGTGACCGGCGCGAACCAGACGACGAGCTCGTCGAGCAGGCCGTGATCGGCGAATTGCCCGGCCAGATCGCCGCCGCCCATGACCCAGAGGTTCTTGTCCCCGGCGGCGGCCGCCATCTGCTCGTACACGGTGGTCACCGGATCGGTGGTGAACCGGATATCGCGACCGGGAGCGGCGGTGAGTTCGCGATGGGTGAACACCCAGACCGGGACGTCGTACGCCCAGGTGTCCGGGTCGTGGTCGATGATCCACTGATAGGTGTTGGCGCCCATGGCGATCGCACCGATGCTGTCGACGAACGGAGCCAGGCCCATCGGTCCCCGCTCGTCGTTCTCGCGGTGCAGCAGCCACTCCAGGGAGTTGTCGGAGTCGACGAGGAAGCCGTCCAGGCTGGCGGCGGTGTAATAGGTGGCGAAGGTCATCTCATCCTCTCTGGCGGAGCCACATGATCGGGTCTCCGTAACCGAGTTTTTCTGCGATATCCGGTGATTCGGTGCGCAACCAGTGCCGGACGAGCAGTCGCCGGTGCGCGGAAAAAGTGAGTACGTGCGCGATCACGCTGCCGAGCACGAAGCTCTCCGGCGGTTCGCACAGCGCGTCGATGAGGGTGTCGCTCCACCCGCCGCGCCGATCGATCTCCCGCACTACCTCCAGCCAGCGCGGCGCGACGGCGTTGAAGCGCAGGATCAGGCTCTCCGGATCGTCCTCGCCTTCGGGCGGGGTATCCGCCCCGTCGATCGAGGCCAGCCACAACTCCCGCGTCCGCACGTGCCGGTGCAATACGGCCGCGATGGATTCCTCGGCACCGTCCCACGGCAACACCGTCAACCCCGCCGCCTGCACCCGGCGATACTGCTCCTCGTCGAGCCCCGCTGCCGCGGTGAGCAATTCCCGCGTGTCCTCCAATTCGTTGTGCACCATGACCGCCGTGGGATCCATATCCGCCCGTCCTCTCGGCTCGCTCTCCACCCACAACGACATCGGCGGATGGAAATGCACTCCGTTCACAGCGGGCAGCCAGCGCTGCTTCCGCTCATTCGTGGTCCCGCTGGGCGGATGCCCGAACGCCCGGCTGAACGCCCGGCTGAACCCCTCCACCGAGTCGTATCCGGCGGCGAACGCCACCTCGGTCACGCTCTTGCCGCCGCTCAATTCCCACGCGGCCCGCTCCAGCAGCACCCGCCGCCGCAGCGCCACCGGCGTCTCCCCGGTACCCCGCGCGAACTGCCGCGAGAAGTGGAACGGCGAGGCGTAGGCATCCGCCGCCATGTCACCGAGCGTGGCGTTGTCCTCGTCGAGCACCGCGTCCAGCAACTCCCGAAGCCGATCCCGTCCTGTCTGCACCCTTCGAGTCTTCCCGACCCGCGGCCGTCCCGGCATGACCGAAATTGCTCAGTCGGCGACGCCGCCGTTACCGCCCGCGACACCGGGCGCGATATGGAAATGGCATCCGGAACCGGATGCCGTCCGGCTGGCCGCCGGACTCACAGTGGGGGGACCACCATGAAGTCACGCCTGTTTCCAATACTCGCCGGCGCCGCCATGGCCGCTCTGACCGCCGCCGCGGCTCCCGCCCAGGCCGGCGACACCGGCCAATTCCGCACCCCCAGCGGCAATATCATCTGCGCCACCAGCGACCGAGGCGTGGTCTGCCAAATCCTCGAATACACCTACGCCACCCCGGACCGCCCCGCGACCTGCTCCGGCGCCTACGGCGACGTCTTCTCCCAATGGGACGGCACCCACGCCGAAATCCGCTGCCACACCGACCGCCCCTTCGACCCCACCCAGGGCCGAATCATCGACTACGGCAAAACCGTCCAGGCCGGCAACGTCGTCTGCACCATTCAGCCCGCCTACCTGGAGTGCGTGGACCCCTTCGCCCGCCACGGCTTCCACCTGTCCCGCGAGTCCTACACGGTCTACTGATTCATATGAAGTGGATATGCCGCCTGGCTGTCGCAGCACTGCTCACGGTTGCGATTTCCGTTGTGGCGCAACCGCCTACAGCCTGTGCTTGCAGCCACTGTCCGCGGCCGTCCGACGCCGAGGCTTTCGCGCAGTCGGACACGGTCTTCATCGGAACCGTGCGGAGCGTCGAGGAGCTCGACGACTACGGCGGCGGGGTCTTCACCATCGAGGTCGACACCGTGTACAAGGGCTCGGCGGCCCGCCTGCAAGGCGTTGCCACCGCCCAATCGACCGCTTGCGGCTGGAGCGGCGAGGTCGGCCGGCGCTACGTCATCTTCGGTGAACGTGCCGGCGACCGCATCCACACCTCGTGCGGCGCCGGCAACCGCCCGGCCGGATCCGCCCTGACCGTGCCGCCGGGCATGACCGCCATCGCCCCGGAACCGGGCGAATCCGGGGTCCCGGCAGCCGATGGATTCGGCATCCCGAGCAGGTTCGTCGGCTACGCGGTGCTGATTGCGACCGCCTTCCTTCTCGTGGCGGCCGCCGTGTGTGTCGGCCTCGTCGTCCGGTCGAGGCGCCGCAACCGGTGAGCCCGACCGCGCCGCGCTGCCTCCACCGGAATCTGAGTGGTTCTACGCAGCGGATCGCGGTAATCGGGCGCAGCCGTCGCGGCGGCGCTGGCGACCCTCGTGTTCGCCGTGCTGGATCACCGTCGTGCCCGCCGCGCTCCACGCGGTTTCGGCCCGAGTGATTTCGGGGCTGCGAACGGCTGGGTGGGCGCGGTTCGGTGATCGGCGAGCGTAGCGTCGGGGTATGGATCGCGAGGGTGTCGCGCGGTGGGTCGGTGCGTACGAACGGGCTTGGCGAACGGCCGGGACCGCGGCGGTGGGGGAGTTGTTCGCGGACAAGGCCCGGTATCTGGTTTCGCCCTGGGCGAAGCCGATTGTGGGGATCGAGGCGTTGCGGGGGTTCTGGGAAGCCGGGCGGAAGGGGGCCGACGAGCGGTTCCGGATGATGTCGGAAGTGCTCGCGGTGGACGGGAACACCGCGGTCGTGCGGGTGTTCGTGGAGTACGAGGACGAGGATCCGGGCAGGTGGCGGGACCTTTGGGTGCTGCGGTTCGACGGGGAGGGCAAGTGCGAGTGGTTCGAGGAGTGGCCCTTCGCGCCGGATCAGGAGGATGGGCAGGAAGCGGCTGAACGTGCCTCAGACGCGCCTGGCTAGGGCGCCTGTGCGCCAACACGCCACTGTGGCACACGAATCGGGCGTTTCCTGACCACTGTCGCCTTCGATCGAACATGTTTTCGGGCACTGAGTTAGGGTCGAGCGGTGACAAAGTCGGGTCGGCATAGGGAACCGTTCGTTGTCGCTGCGCCTGGGGCCGTCAGCATCCGCACTCGATTGCACGTCACGTCTGAGGAAGCCGCAGTTCTGACCGCGATTGGCGAGTACAACGGCCGGTTGTATCGCCACGAGCTGACCGCACGAATAGAACAGGGGCACCTGGACCGCAGGCAGCAAGTCGCCTACCGGACCGAGCGTAAGCGCGTTATCACCGCAGATACCTCGTCACGATGGGCCGGAACGATCACCCGTGCGGTGGAGGATCAGTACCAATTGGGTATGCGCGCACTCACTGCGCGAGCGCGGAGCCTGGATTCGGCCATCCAGACACTCGCGGCGCGATGCGCACTCGCCCCAGGCGAACGTGACAGGAGAATCACCGGTTACCGAGATGACGCCGAACGATTTCAGAAGACTCGTCGCCTGACAGCGTTGCGAGACAAAGCCGAAAGAGCGCATCAGCGGTTGGAGGCGGGGTGTCCGTCGATCGTAATGGGTGGAAAACGGTTGTGGCGCAGCCGCAACCATCTCGACACCGCCGATCTCACCGAGCATCAATGGCAGCAGGAGTGGGATGCTGCTCGCCTATTTCTGGCCGCGGACGGTGAAACAGGCAAGATCGGAGGGAACGAAACCATCCGCGTCTCACCTGAGACCCAGCAGCTGCGGATCAAGGTTCCCGCTGGGTTGACAGATCGGTTCGGTACCCATCTGACTATCGCGGCGCCAGTGGAATTCAACTATCGGTTCGATGAGTGGAGCGACCGTATCCAAGGGAATCGCGCTGTCCGATATGACATTTCCTACGATCCGCGAAAGCAACGGTGGTATCTGGCTGCGTCCTGGGCCGTCGAGCCAGCTCAATCTGTCCCGCTCGCGACGATCCGTACCGGGCGGGTGCTGGGGGTGGACCTCAACGATGGCCACCTTGCCACGTGCGTGCTCGACACCTCTGGGAACCCGATCGGCGCGCCGGGCACGATCGATGTTGCGATACGTGGGTTGTCGGCTTCGCAGCGCGACGGCCATCTGCGAGCCGCTATCACTACGCTTCTCGACATCGCCGAACACTTCGGATGCGCGGCTATCGTGATCGAGAACCTCGACTTCGCCGAAGCCCGCGAGACGGGTCGCGAAACCTTAGGACGAGGTAAGCGCGGCAAACGATTCCGACGCGCTGTCACAGGCATTCCCACCTCGAGGTTCCGAGAACGGCTGCGCGGCATGGCCGCACGCCGCGACCTAGCCGTTGTGGCGGTCGATCCGGCCTACACCAGCAAGGTTGGTGGAAAGTGCTGGCGCGCCCCATTGCAGAAACAAACCAAGACTCCCGGTCGCATGGTCACCGTCCATCACGGGGCGGCGGTAGCGATCGGGCGACGCGGACTCGGGTTTAAACTGTCGCGTCACTCGACCGGTCCCCGTCACGCACAGAGGAGCGTGACGGGCCAACTATCGAGCCTGGTGGCAGTGTCGACCCCAGTGCGCATGGAGTGTGGAAAGCTCTGCCCCACCCCTGGTCCCCACGGGAGGCCGGCCGGGTGCGGCAGCAAGCACACACGCCAGCGGTCAAGACCGTTCGGGCCGCAATTGAATGCTGAGGAACGGTCGGATAGAGAGTCGGCGCGTCCTGTTCGGTGGATTGCTGGCAGACTGTGGGGGACACGCACCCATCCGACCATTGACTAGGGGCTGACTTCGACGATGGACCTTCTGCTGCCGCTGCTGCTGGTTGCTCTGCTCATCCCGATGTTCCTCGGTGTCCGCCGCCAGAAGCGCGAGATGGCCAAGGTTACGGAGATGCAGGAAAGCCTGAAGACCGGCGACCGGGTCGTCACCACGTCGGGGCTGTACGGCACCGTGGTGGACGTCGATGACACCACCGTGGACCTCGAGATCGCCGAGGAGGTCGTGACCACCTGGTCGCGCGCCGCGATCCGTGAGGTGCGCACCGACGACGTCGAGACCACCACCACCGAGGACACGACGACCGCCCCCGCCGCGGAGCCCGCCGCCAACGGCGTCGCCGACGCCGTCTCGGACGCCGCCGACGACACCACGCGCCTGTCCAAGGACTGACACATCCAGCGCCGTCCGCCGCCGGGCACACCGGCGGCCGACGGCGCTGCGGTGTGCCCGCTCGCTCCCCTCGATTCCGCCTAGGAGATAAGTACTGTGCCACCTTCCCAGGGAAAGGCGCGCCAACTGCGCCTGCTCGGCGTCTACGCCGCACTGGTGGCCGTGATGTTCGGCCTGGTGTTCTTCACCGGTGACAAATCCGCGACCCCCAAGCTCGGCATCGACCTGCAGGGCGGTACCCGCGTCACGCTGACCGCCCGCACCGTCGACGGCGGCAAGCCGAGCCAGGACAGTCTGCGCCAGGCGCAGGACATTATCGAGCGCCGCGTCAACGGCCTCGGCGTCTCCGGGTCCGAGGTCGTCATCGAGGGCGAGAACCTGGTGATCACGGTCCCGGGTGAGGACGGCGGACAGGCCAAGTCGCTGGCCAGCACCGCCAAGCTCTACGTGCGCCCGGTGCTGCAGTCGATCCCGCCGCAGGTGGTGAACGGCCAGCCGGTCAACCAGCAACAGCAGCAACCGGCCCCGCCCGCCAATGCCACCGTGCCGCCGGCCGACACCACCGCGCCCGGCGCGGAGACCCAGACCCCGCCCACCACGGGCGAGGCCCCGGCCGTGCAGAACCGCGTGTTCCCGGCGCAGCAGCCGACCGAACCGGCCCCGACCACCGAACCGGCTCCGACCACCGAGCCGGCGCCGGGAACGGAACCGGCTCCGACCACCGAACCGGCCGCGCCGACCACCCCGGCCAACCAGCCGCAGAACCCGCAGCAGCAGCAAGCGCAGGACATCGCGGCCGCGAAGGCGTTGCGGCAGAGCACCGATCCGTCGATCCAGCAGATCGCCATGATGAGCATGGACTGCTCCAAGCCGGATCCCCTGGAAGGCAACGACGACCCGAACCTGCCGCTGGTCACCTGCAATACCGAGGGCACCGAGGTCTACCTGCTCGACGTCTCCAAGCTCGACGGCCAGGAAATCAAGAACGCCACCGGCGATTTCAACGCGCAGGAATCCAAGTGGATGGTCAGCGTCGAGTTCAAGTCCGGCGGCGCCGACACCTGGGGCAAGCTGACCACCGAGTACTACAACCAGCAGCTGGCCTTCGTGCTCGACTCCAAGGTCGTGAGCGCGCCGGTGGTGCAGCAGGCCGGCCAGTACGGCGGCAGCACCGCCATCTCCGGCACCGGCATCAACAAGACCACGGCCAAGGAACTGGCGAACACCCTCAAGTACGGTTCGCTGCCGCTGTCCTTCGCCACCTCCGAGGCCGAGACGGTCTCGGCGACCCTCGGCCTGTCCTCGCTGCGCGCGGGCCTGATCGCGGGCGCCATCGGCCTGATCGCGGTGCTGCTGTACTGCCTGCTCTACTACCGCATGCTCGGCTTCCTGGCCGGTTTCTCGCTGCTCGCGGCGGGCGCGGCGGTGTACGCGATCATCGTGCTGCTGGGCAGGTGGATCGGATTCACCCTCGACCTGGCCGGTATCGCCGGTCTGATCATCGGCATCGGCATGACGGCCGACTCGTTCGTGGTGTTCTTCGAACGCATCAAGGACGAGATGCGCGAGGGCCGCAGCTTCCGCTCGGCCGTGCCGCGCGGCTGGGCGCGCGCCCAGCGCACCAACCTGTCCGGCAAGACGGTCAGCCTGATCGCCTCCGCGGTGCTGTACCTGCTGGCCGCGGGCCAGGTGAAGGGCTTCGCCTTCACTCTCGGCGTCACCACCGTGCTCGACGTCGTCGTGCTCTACCTGGTCACCGGACCGCTCATGCTGATGGCCTCGCGCTCGCCGTTCTGGGCGAAGCCGTCGGTGAACGGCCTCGGCGCCGTTGCTCAGATTGCCCGTGAACGCAAGGCGGCGGCCGGCGTCCTGGTGAAGGAGGCGTGATCATGCGCAAGTCCAGTGGCACCGCGCTGGATATCGATTCCGAGCTCGATTTCGAATCGGATCGCAGCACGCCGCAGCACAGTGTGTTCGAGCGGCTCTACACCGGCACCGGCGGTTTCGAGATCGTCGGACGCCGGAAGTTCTTCTACGCCTTGAGCGCCCTGTTCGTGGTCATCGCCATCGCGAGCATCGCGATCAAGGGTTTCACCCTGGGCATCGACTTCGCCGGCGGTTCCCGCATCCAGCTGCCCGCCGCGGACAATGTCACCACCTCCCAGGTGGAGGAGGTGTACAAGTCCGCGCTCGGCCACGATCCGGTGACCGTGCAGAAGGTGGGTTCCGGTGCGGCGGCGGCCATTCAGATCCGCTCGGAGTCGCTGGACGACCAGCAGTCGACCACGCTGACCAATGCGCTGTACGAGGCGTTCCAGCCGAAGGACAAGAACGGCCAGCCGAATCCGAATGCCATCTCGGTGGCGGAGATCAGTGAGACCTGGGGTGGCCAGATCACCCAGAAGGCCTTGATCGCGCTGGCGGTGTTCGTGGCATTGACCATGGTGTACATCGCGATTCGCTTCGAACGCGATATGTCGATCGCGGCCATCGGCTCGCTGTTCTTCAACCTGGTCGTCACCGCGGGCATCTACTCGCTCGTCGGCTTCGAGGTGACGCCCGCGGCGGTCATCGGCCTGCTGACGATTCTGGGCTTCGTGCTCTACGACAACGTGGTCGTCTTCGACAAGGTCGAGGAGAACACTCAGGGCGTGCTGCATCTGCGCAAGCACACCTATGCGGAGAAGGCCAACCTGGCGGCCAATCAGACGCTGATGCGGTCGATCAACACCACCATCATCGGCATCCTGCCGATCATCGGCATGCTGGTGGTCGCGGTGTGGCTGCTGGGCGTGGGCACCCTCAAGGACCTGGCTCTGGTGCAGCTGGTCGGCATGATCGTCGGCGCCTACTCCTCGATCTTCTTCGCGGTGCCGCTGCTGGTATCGATCAAGGAGCGGTTCGGCCCGGTGGCCGAGCACACCCGCAAGGTGATGGCCCGCCGCTCCGGCGCGGCCAGCGCCCGCGCGGGTGAGGTCGGCGCCCAGCGTGCCGGCGCCGCCAGCCGCCCCTCCTTCGAGAAGAGCGCCTCCTTCGATGGTTTCGCGGCCGGACGGGAGAGCCACGGTCCACGCACCCGGGACGGCGGCGGTCCCCGACCGGGCGCCCGGCCGAGCGGGAAACGACACAAGAGAAGGCACTGAGCATGCGCAGGGGGTCGACAACGGTGGGACGGCGAGACAACGAATCGATCGGCCGGACCGCCGGCCCCCGCGCCCTGCTCCGCCGCGGCCTGATCGTGGCCGCGGCGGGGGTGCTGGGCGCCGGTGCGCTGGCCGGTTGTGCGGGCAAGAACCAGGTGCCCTCCATCGGCTACGGCGTGGACACGGCGGTCGCCAGCTACAACGGCGGCAGCACGCTGGGCGCCAATAGCGGTGCGGCGGCGGTGTTCTCGCGCGTGCTGACCGGGTTCTTCTACACCGGCCCGGACGGGCAGCCGGTGGCCGACACCGATACCGGCACCGCCAAGGAGGTGCCGGGGGAGTCGCAGACCATCCAGTACCGGCTGAATCCGGACGGCGTCTACTCCGACGGCACCCCCACCTCGTGCGACGATCTGGTGCTGGCCTGGGCGGCGCGCTCGGGCCGGTTCACCAAAGCCGGTCCGGGCGGCCCGATTCCGATGTTCGATGCCGCCTCCACGCTCGGCTATCGCGATATCGAGCGGGTGGAATGCCAGGCCGGGTCCAAGGACGCGACGGTGACTTTCCGTCCGGGCAAGCATTATTCGGCGTGGAAGACGCTGTTCAATGCCACCGAGATCATGCCCGCGCACGTGGTCGCCACGGCGGCCAAGGTGCCGAATCTGGTGCAGGCCATCACGACCGGTGATCAGGCCGTCATGGAGCGCGTCGCCGACTTCTGGAACACCGGCTGGATTCTCACCCCGGGCAAGCTGGATCTGTCCGCGCTGCCGTCCTCGGGCCCGTACCGGGTCGAGTCGTTCAGCAAGGACGACGGCCTGGTCCTGGTCAAGAACGACAAGTGGTGGGGCAATGCCGCCAAGACGCCGCGCATCGTGGTGTGGGACAAGAACTCCGACCTGAAGAAGAAGGTCGGCGACGGCGCGATCGGCGTCCTCGACATCGGCGCCGGATCCCTCGGCGAGGTGAGCCTGGACGGCTTCAGCGGGGGCAGTGTGCCCGGCCGCGGCGCCGAAACGCTGACCCTGAGCACCGGCGGCGTCTTCAGCTCCACCGACGCCCGCCGCGCGCTCGCGCTGTGCACGCCCCGGCAGTCACTGTTCGACAAGCTCGGGCATCCGGGCTTCGACGCCGACTCCGCGCTCGGTTCGGGACCGCTGAATTCCCGCACCCTGCAACAGGACTCGCTGTACTACTCGGCGGTCACCGGTGCGTCCGACCGCTACAAGAACGCGGACGCCGCGGCGGCGGGACAGGCGCTCAAAGCCTCGGGCGTGCAGAACCCGACCGTGCGCATCGGCTACGTGGCCCCCGATGAGCGGCGCGCCCAGACCGTGTCGATGATCGCGGAGTCCTGCAAGGCGGCCGGCATCAATGTGGTCGACGCGGGCGCGCCCGATTTCGCCGCCGCCCAGCTGGCCGAGGGCAAGGTGGACGCCGTGCTCGGCGGCACCGCCGCCATGCCCGGCCCGTCGGGTTCGCTCACCGGCGCCGACGCGATTGCGGCCTTGCACACAGCGCAGGGTTTGAATTACGGCCGCTTCGGCAATGGTCGCTACGATGCCATCGCGGATCAGCTTGCCGGTGAGCAGGATTCGGCCACCGTGCTGAACCTGCTGACCGAGCAGGAGAATCTGCTGTGGAGTGAGATGCCCGCCATCCCGCTGTTCGCCACCCCGCGCACCATTGCGTTCGGCGACGGCATGGAGAACGGCATCGCCAGCCCGACCCGCGCGGGTGCGGGATGGAATATGGATCGCTGGGTACTGAAACGGTGAGGGCCGTGGCGGCGTTGGTGACGAGGAGTAGGTGCAGATGAGCAAGCACGAGATGGCAGAGACCGCCGAGGTCGCCGGGGAGCGCAGTGCGCGCGCTTCGGACGCGGTGCAGCGGCTGACCCGCTGGCACGACGACTTCCCGACCCCGGGTGTGCGTTTCGCCGATCTGACGCCGGTTTTCGCGGACGCCGACGGCTTCCGCGCGGTGCTGGACTGCTTCGCCGCCTGCGCGCCGGACGCGGACCTGGTGGCCGGTGTGGACGCGCGCGGCTTCTTGCTGGGCGCGGGCGTGGCCGCGGTTCTGGGCACCGGCGTCCTCGCGGTGCGCAAGGCCGGCAAGCTGCCGCCGCCGGTCATCTCGCGCGAGTACACCCTCGAATACGGTTCGGCGGCACTGGAAATCCCGGGCGACGGCATCGACCTGGCGGGCCGGCGGGTGCTGCTGCTCGATGACGTGCTAGCCACCGGCGGCACCCTGGCCGCGGCGGCGGAGCTGTTCAAGGCGGCCGGCGCGGAGGTGGTGGCGGCCGCCGTGGTGCTGGAGCTGAGTTTCCTGGGCGGCCGGGACCGGCAGGGCGATTACCCGCTGACATCGATCGTCAAGCTGGACTGACCCGGCGGTCGCCGGTCAGTCCAGCAGCCGGGCGATGAATCCGGCGACCACCAGCCAGAACACCGCGGCCAGACCGTAATTCACGACAATGTCGAGTTTGTCGTCACCGGTGTGGAACAGTCCGGGGAAGAACAGTGCGAGCGGTTCGGCCAAGGATCTGATGCCTTGGAAGAACCGGTTCGCCTGGTCCGCCTCGAAAACGAGCATGAGAATGTAAATCGCCTCGATGAGGGCGAATAGGGCACCGACGCCCGCAATAATGCGGGCCCCGGCGCCCTCACGGGTTCGGTACATGTAGGGCATATCCGGGTGATGCCCGCTGCGCACCGATCGAAACGGCCGGGTCAGCGGCCGGTTCCGATGGCCTGCCCCAGCAACGCCGCCAGCGCGGTCGGCAGCACGTCGGCCGCCGTCTGCCAGAATCGCGGCTCCGCCATCACGAACGTGGGACTGCTGATCGCACAGCCCTGCACCGCGGGCACGCCATTGAGCCGATCCCGCAGGAATGCGATCGCTCCTGGCAGCTGCGCGGCAACCCCGGAAATGTGCTCGCCCACGAGTTCCCGCTCATAGATGACGCTGGGCGCGCCCTCGGCGCAGTATTTCTCGACGAGCCGGTCCACGCCCGCATTGGGCAGGATCTCGTCGAACTGCGCGTGATAGATGTAGATCGGCATATCCGGTGTGGCCTGCCCGAGCGAGTTCTCCGCCAGGAATCGCTGCACGGCCGGATGCTGGAACGGATCACCCTGGAACGCGCCGAGATAGTCGTAGAACGGCACCAGCGCGGTCCCCATGGGATGGCACAGCAGGTGCTTCGACGCCAGCAGCACCTGGGTGACCGGATCGACGATGCTGTTGCGCAACATCTCCCGCACCTCGGGGTACTCGTTGGAGATGCCCGCGAACACCCCCATGACCAGGCCGGTGTAGACCCCTCTGTTGTTGTGCCGCAAGGCGGTCGCGAAATCGGCCGCCGCGACCCCGCCCGCGGCGATGCCGACGATATTCAGCTCCGGCGCGTAGGTCTGGGCGATCTCCGCGGCGAAGGAGGAGGGCACGGTGCCGCCGGAGTACCCCCACAGCGCGGTCGGGGTATCCGGCCCGGACAGTTGCGCGGGCGCGAAGTTCTCGACCGCGCGGATGCCGTCGAGGGTGGTCTGCGCATTCAGTTTGGAGGTGCCGTAGGAGGATTTCGGGCCCTCGTAGTCGGGCAGCGCCACCGTCCAGCCCTCGCCGACCCCGGCCGCGATGGGAATGAGCACCTCGGCGGCATTGACGTAGTCGAAAGGGATTGCGCCGGACTGGATCACATATGAGGGCGCGCAGTACTGCGCGGCGCTGTCCTCGGCGATCTGATATGACAGCAGCTTGCGCCCGCCCTCCGGCGGCGGCGCCTTGGGCACCAGCACGGTGGTGACCGTCGCGATGGCCTCGCCGAAGCTATTGGTGGTCCGGTAGAGCAGCTGCCAGGCATCCACATTCAGGTGCACGAACCCGAAGAACGCGGGCATGATCCGCCGCGCCCGCAGGATCTCACCGGGCTGCGCCGCGGCGACCGGCCCGGCCTCGGGCGCGTAGAACTCGTCGAATTCCGGTGGCAGCGTGACCGCCGGCGGCGGCTCGATCGCGACCTCCCGAGCCGGCTCGGCCCCGGCGGTCACCGGAACCGCCGCCAGCAGCAGGCCCAGGGCGACACCGGTCGCGAGCAACCGGCCCCATCTGCGTGATGTCATCGAATCTCTTTCTCGTGCACGGCGATGTGGGCATCAACCGTCTCAGACGAGGGTGGTCGCGGTCTCTGTGCGCGGAATCAGGGTTGTGGCGCGGCTTTTGTTCGAATGACAGGATTTCGGGAGTCGATCGCCGGAATTATCCAGTTCTCTGTCGTTGCGCTGCGGGCTCGTTGGTTCACCGCAACAATGTCGAAGGTGAACACCGCATCGGGGGATCCGGATCTGCCCTTCGCCGACTTCGTCGTCGCCAACCTGCCCGAGGTCGCTCGCGCGGTCATGGCCGAGGTCGTGCGCAGCGTCCCGGACTACGAGCAACTGCCGCACGAGATCGTCGAACAGGATCTGGTGCACCGCGCCGAGGACAATCTGCGGCTGTTCCTGCGCCTGCTGACCGAGGGCCGCGCACCGCGCGCCGGGGATCTCGACGATATGATCGATGTCGCGGTTCGCCGTGCGCGCGAAGGCATTCCGCTCGATGCGGTGCTGTCGGTGTATCACCGGGGCGCGCTGGCGGCCTGGAACTTCCTGTCCGCCACCGCGCAGAGCGAGGGGCGGCGGGAGGAACTGCTCGCGGCGGTGCCGCGGCTACTCGAGTATCTGGGCGCGGTCATTCCCGGCGTCGCCGGATCGTATCTGCGCGAACGCCAGGACCTGCACTGGGAACAGCGCGAGGCCAAACGCACGCTCGCACAGGCGCTGTTGCAGGGCAAACCGGTGGAATTGCTGGCCGAGCGCTTCGGTATCCCGCTCGGCGGCCAGCACGTGCTGGCCCTGCGCACCGCCGATGCCGCGGCCACCGCCGACGGCGTGCGCCCGGCCATGCGGGTCATCCACGGGGAGATCGACGCCCTGTCCCCGCAGGCGCTGACCCTGCTGGACCGCGCCGGCGGCTGGGTGCTGGTGCCGTCGAACGAATCGCCCGCTCGCCTGGAAGCGGCGGTGAGCCGCATCGCCGCGGCGGCCGGAGTCCGGGTCATTGCCGGAATGGCCACCGCCGCAGCGGCTTCCGAGGTGCCCGCCCGCGCGGAGGAGGCCGGAGAGATCGCCCGCCTGGCGCTGGGCCTGGGCCGCCCGACCGGCGTCTACCGCATGTCCGATCTCGCCCTGCAATATCAGTTCGCCCGCCCCGGCCCGGCCAGCGCCTGGCTGCTGGGCCTGCTCGCCCCGCTGGCCGAACACCCGCATCTGATGGACGCGCTGCGCGCCTTCCTGGCCCACGACCAGAATCGGGTGGCCGCCGCGGAGTCGCTGGTGGTGCACCGGAATACGCTGAACTACCGCCTGAACCGCATCGCCGCCCTCACCGGATACGATCCCGGCCGCTCCGAGCACACGCCCTTGTTCGCCGCGGCGCTCACCGCGTTCGATCTGCGCGCCGCCGACCTGTAGCGGGCACGGTGCTCGCTATCTGGCTATGGCCCGGGCGATGAAGCCACTGACGATCAGCCAGAAGATCGCCGCCAGACCGTAATTGAGAATGACGTCGAGATCCGCGTTGCCGGTCTTGAACAATCCCGGGAAGAACAGCGCGAGCGGCTCGGCGAGCGACTTGATGAACTGGAAGAACCGATTGGTCTGATCGGCATCCAGCACCAGCATCAAGATGTACAGGCCCTCGATCAGGGCGAACACGGCACCGACCATCCCGATGATGCGGGCGGCGGTGGCCTCGTTGCGGGCGACATACGGCATATGCCCAGGATGCCCGTTGAATGTCACCGAATAAACGGTGCGACGGGCGCGTTCGAGCGACACGCGGGGGAGGTGAAAGCGCGTGTCGGGCAACCTCATCGTCGGCGCGAGACATGGCATGATGTCCGGGTGATAACCGCGGCGGTCGTGAGCGTCCGGGCGTGAGGCCCAAGGTCCTCGTCGGCGCGGTATTCGGCACCGCCCTGGCCCTGGTGACCCTCGTGCTGGTCATCATCCTGCCCGCCACCGAAGAGGGCTGCGCGCCCGGCACGCCGCTGATTCCGTCGGCCACCACCGCGCGCACCGAACCCACCTGCCCGGCCACCGGATCGCCGGCCGAAGAGGGCTTGCAGGACGGCGCGTTGCGCACGCTGCGCTGCGTGGTCGCCCGCTTCGGAATGATGGATATGCGCGGGGTCATTCCCGATGACGACTACCCGGATCATCGGGCGGGGCGCGCCGTCGAGTTCATTGTCGGCGACGATCAGGCCAAGGGCGATCAGATCGTGGCCTTCCTCCAGGAGAACGCCGCCGCGTTCGGGGTCGACTACGTGATCTGGAAGCAGCGCAGCTGGACTCCCGACGCGGCCGCCGGCATCCAGTGGCGGCCCCTCGAGGATCGCGGCGATGCGGCGCGCAACCACCAGGACCGCGTGCAGGTGACCATCAAGGCGGCCGCCGCCACCTCCACCGTCGTCGCGCCGCCGAGCGTCTCGCTGGCCGCGCAGAATGCCGCGGTGAACGAGGCGGGCCTGCTCAACAGCCTGGGGCGTCGCCAATACCCCATGGCGGAAGGCACTTTCACCATTTCCGATGTGTTCGGCTCGCGCGGCGGCGGGCACCTCGGCATCGATATGGCGGCCGCCTCCGGCACCCCGATCTACGCCGCCTCCGACGGTCTGGTGGTCGCCTCCGGCGCGGCGTCGGGTTTCGGCAACTGGGTCGTCATCGACTCGCTCGACGAGAGCGCGCGCCGCTACTCGACGGTCTACGGGCACATGTACGCCTCGGAGATCTTCGTGCGGGTCGGCGATGTGGTCACCATGGGCCAGCACATCGCCAATGTCGGCAATGACGGCGAATCCTCCGGCCCGCACCTGCATTTCGAGGTCGTCCCCGGCGGGCGCCTGACCGGCGGCTCCCAGGTGGATCCCATTGCCTGGCTGGGCGGTTCCAGCCTGCCCGTGCCGAGTACGCCCTACTGCGACAACGGATTCGGCACCGCCGGCGGCAATCTCGCCTCCGGCAAGGTGCCGCCCGAACTCGAGGTCTGGTACCGCCGCGCCGGATCGCTGTGCCCGCAGATCTCCTCCTCGCTGCTGGCCGCCCAGGGCCAGGCCGAATCCGGTTTCCGCCGCGGCCTGACCTCCCCGGCCGGCGCGCAGGGCCTGGCCCAGTTCCTGCCCGGCACGGCGGCCTCGCTGGCCCCCGACGGCCAGCCCTATGTCATCGACGCCGACGGCAATGGCGTCGCCAGCGTCTGGGACGACGGGGATGCCATCATCGGCCAGGGCCGGTACATGTGCACCATTGCCGCCACCGTGCAGGGCTGGCTCGAGGAGGGCAAGGTCACCGGCGATCTCACCGAGCTCACCGTGGCCGCCTACAACGCCGGCGAGGGCGCGGTGCTGGCCTCGGGCGGCATGCCCAACCAGTACGCCGCCCACTTCAGCGAGACCCGCCCCTATGTCGCGAGAATCCTTGCGGCAGAAGCGGCTTTCCGCAGTATGGGCAGCGGCGGACGGTTCATTCCCGATGCCGACGAGGACCTCGGACCGCAGGTCGTCGAGGCCGCCAACGACTGGCGCGGCACCCCCTACGTCTTCGGCGGCGGCGGCCCGCAGGGGCCCAGCAATGGCGGCTTCGACGAGGCCGGATTCACCGCCGCCGCGGTCTTCGCCGCCAGCGGCGGCACCATCACCCTGCCCACCACCGCCGAACAGCAATGGGAGCGCGGCGTGGAGGTCCCGCTGCTCAAAGCCCAGGCCGGTGACCTCGTGTTCGGCAATTTCGGCGACCGTGGCCCGGCGACCGTCGGCGTCTACCTCGGCAACGGCCGCATGCTGCATGCCGAACCCAATGGCAAGGTCGCCGAGGTGCCGCTGCTCAATGGCATGAAAGCCCGCCGTATCGGCCAGTGATACGGCTGGTCACAGCCTAATCCCCGAGCTATTAAGAATTTCTCGAAATGGCATGAATCGCCCCCGGCTTTGATACGCATGAAAATGCTATCCGGCTGCCGGAATCAGTTTGCGACAGCCGCTCCGACCAGCACGGAAGAAGGAGCGATGAGAATCAAACGATTTACAGCAACCGCCGTGCTCGCAATCGGCGCCGTATTTCTGACCGTCGGCGTCGCGGGCGCGGATTCGGACGGACTTCCTGTGACCGATCCGTCCGGAGTCGCCATTCAGGAGAACACCGCCCCGCCGGGCGCCGACCCGGTCGACGCCGCCGAACAGGAATTGATCACGCGGCAGTGCAACGCCTTGATCGGCGCGCTGGTCGGCGGCGTCATCGGCGGCACCGGCAGCGCGCTGCCGGGCGCTCTGATCGGGGCGGCCATCGGCGCGGCCGTGGGCTACACCATGACCTACCCGCCGGGTCCCCCGCTGGGCTGCTGGCAAGTCCCGCAGTGACGATCGAAGCCCGTTAGCCCGGGCGGCTCGCCGCATCCCCGGCGGCGAGCCCGCTCGGGGGCGCGGGCAGAGCGTGACTGCCCTCACACGAGATTCGCACTTGCAGAGTCGCGTTCACGTTCGCTACCGTGAATGTCGTTCACTTCCCCGTTGATCGGAGACAATGCGTTGATTTCCTGAGGTAAACCGCCGAGTGGCCCGCATCGCGCGCCGCATTCTTTCGCGTTTACCGGTAGGAGTCCGCATGTCATTTCCTGTTGTTTCCATTTCCGATCTCACCTTCGCGTGGCCGGACGGCACCCCTGTCTTCGACGGGCTCGACGCCGTCCTGCGGTCGGGCCATCTCGGTCTCGTCGGCAGCAATGGCGCCGGTAAGTCCACGCTCTTCCGGCTGATCACCGGCGAACTGCGCCCGCTGCGCGGATCGGTGACGGTGCCCGGGCGGCTGGGGTATCTGCGCCAGGATCTCGGGCTCTCGGCCGGGCAGCGGGTGGACGAGGTGCTCGGCATCGCCGGGATCCGGAAGGCGTTGCACCGCATCGAATCCGGGGACTGCGCCGAGAGCGACTTCGATATCGTGGGCGCCGCCTGGGATATCGAGGAGCGCGCGGTGGCCCTGCTCGGGCGGCTCGGATTGCATTACGTCGCAGGCGATGTCGGGCAGCTGGATCGCCGGCTGGAGACGCTCTCCGGTGGCGAGACGGTGCTGCTCGGCCTGGTTGCCGAACTGCTGCGCGAGCCGGACGTGCTGCTGCTGGACGAACCCACCAACAACCTGGATCAGGTTGCGCGGGAACGGCTCTACGACGTGGTGGGGCAGTTCTCCGGGACGGTGCTCACGGTCAGTCACGACCGGGAGCTGCTGGAGCGGGTCGATGCCATCGCCGAGCTGCGGCAGGGCGAAATCCGGTTGTTCGGCGGCAATTTCAGCACCTACGAGCGGATCATCGGGGCCGAGCAGGAGGCCGCGCGAGCGGCCGTCCGGGATGCGCGCAGCGACGTCAAGAAGCAGGCGCGCGAATTGGTCGAGGCGCGGATCAAGCTCGACCGGCGGCTGCGGTACGGGCAGAAGATGTGGGACCAGAAGCGTGAACCCAAAATCGTGATGGCCGAACGCAAACGGCAGGCGCAGGTGTCGGCGGGCAAACTGCGCAACAACCACATCGGAAAGCTCGACGATGCCAAGGATGTCCTGACCGAGGCGCGGGAGAAGCTGCGCGACGATCGGGAGATCCGGGTCGATCTGCCCGGCACCCGGTTGTATCCGGGGCAGGACGTGATCGATCTGAAGCGGGTGGTGCTGGCCAACGGTCCGGTGGTGAGCCTGAAGGTCAGCGGACCGGAGCGGATCGCCCTCACCGGCCGCAACGGCGCCGGGAAAACCACGCTCCTGCATCGCATCTGCGCCGAATCGCCGAAGGCGCCCTTCCGCATGCTGCCGCAGCGGCTGGACGTCTTCGACGAGGACAAGTCGGTGTTCGAGAATGTGGCGGCCACCGCGCCGCACGCGCTGCCGGAACAGATCCGGGCCCGATTGGCCCGCTTCCTGTTCCGCGGCGGGGACGCCGATGTGGCGGCCGGCGCACTGTCGGGCGGGGAACGCCTGCGGGCGGCGCTGGCCATGCTGCTGCTGGCCGATCCGGCGCCGAAGCTGCTGTTGCTGGACGAGCCGACCAACAACCTGGATCTGCCGAGCCTGCGGCATCTCACCGAGGCGCTGGCGAGCTTCCAGGGGGCGCTCATCGTGGTCAGCCACGATCCCCGGTTCCTCGCCGATATCGGGGTCACCCGCCGGGTCGACCTGTCCGCGGACGGGCTCACCGACATCCCGGTCGGGTGAGGCGCGCGGGTGCGGGGACTCCTATTAATAGGGGTTCCCGCACCGCTGTGCGAACCGGCCGGTAGGGGTGCGAAGACCGGTTCGCGGGTGCGAACGCGCACCCGGAGCAATCCGGACGCAATGCGGCCTCGAAGAGCCTGCGGTAGCGAGTATCGTTCAATCCCCGACCCGCGCCCGACCGGGGCGGATCCGCGTCCCGTTCTCGAAACGGATCTCGGACTAAAGTGGGTGGTCTGGGAGGTTGAACGGTCCGATAGGGTAACCCGATCGAGGCCGGAGAGGTGGTGGCATGACGCAGAACCTGGAAAAGGCGAATGCCGGGCAATCGGGAAACGGCGAGTCCGCCGCCCCGCAGCCCGGTGGTACGCCGCCGCGTAATGCCCCTACCGCCGTGCCCACATCCGCCTCGCGCCGGGTGCGCGCGCGGTTGGCGCGGCGGATGACCGGCCAGCGTGGGATCGCGGCCGTGAAGCCGGTGCTCGAGCCCTTGGCCACCGTGCACCGGGAGTTGTATCCGAAGGCGAATCTGGCTCTGCTGCAACGGGCTTTCGATGTCGCCGACGAGAAGCACCAGCACCAGTTCCGGAAGTCCGGCGACCCGTACATCACCCATCCGCTGGCGGTGGCGAATATCCTCGCCGAGCTCGGCATGGACACCACCACGCTGGTGGCGGCGCTGCTGCACGACACCGTCGAGGACACCGGGTACGCGCTCGAGGACCTGACCAACGAGTTCGGCCAGGAGGTCGCGCACCTCGTCGACGGCGTGACCAAGCTGGACAAGGTCAATCTGGGCGCGGCCGCAGAGGCCGAGACCATCCGCAAGATGATCATCGCCATGGCGCGTGACCCGCGCGTGCTGGTGATCAAGGTCGCCGACCGGCTGCACAATATGCGGACCATGCGGTTCCTGCCGCCGGAGAAGCAGGCCAAGAAGGCGCGCGAAACCCTCGAGGTGATCGCGCCGCTGGCGCACCGGCTGGGCATGGCGACCGTCAAATGGGAGCTGGAGGATCTCGCGTTCGCGATCCTGCATCCCAAGAAGTACGACGAGATCGTGCGCCTGGTCGCCGACCGCGCGCCCTCGCGCGACACCTATCTGGCGCGGGTGCGCGCCGAGATCGTCAACACCCTGCAGGCGAGCCGCATCCAGGCGATCGTGGAGGGGCGGCCCAAGCACTACTGGTCCATCTACCAGAAGATGATCGTCAAGGGTAAGGACTTCGACGACATCCACGACCTGGTCGGCATCCGCATCCTCTGCGACGAGGTGCGCGACTGCTACGCCGCGGTCGGCGTGGTGCATTCGCTGTGGCAGCCCATGGCCGGGCGGTTCAAGGACTACATCGCCCAGCCCCGCTACGGCGTGTACCAGTCGCTGCACACCACGGTCGTCGGCCCCGACGGCAAGCCCCTCGAGGTGCAGATCCGCACCCAGGACATGCACCGCACCGCGGAGTTCGGCATTGCCGCGCACTGGCGGTACAAGGAGACCCGCGGCAAGCACTCCAACGACTCCACCGAAGTCGACGATATGGCGTGGATGCGTCAGCTCCTCGACTGGCAGCGCGAGGCGGCGGACCCGGCGGAGTTCCTGGAGTCGCTGCGTTTCGACCTGAAATCGCCCGAGATATTCGTGTTCACCCCCAAGGGCGATGTGATCACGCTGCCGCAGAAGTCCACCCCGGTGGACTTCGCCTATGCCGTGCACACCGAGGTCGGCCACCGTTGCATCGGCGCCCGCGTCAACGGGCGCCTGGTCGCGCTGGAACGACAGCTGGAGAACGGTGAGGTCGTCGAGATCTTCACCTCCAAGGCGCAGAACGCCGGACCCAGCCGCGACTGGCAGAACTTCGTGGTGTCCCCGCGCGCCAAGGCCAAGATCCGGCAATGGTTCGCCAAGGAACGCCGCGAGGAGGCCCTCGAGGCCGGTAAGGACCAGATCTCCAAGGAGGTCCGGCGCTCGGGCCTGCCGCTGCAGCGGTTGATGAGCGTGGACGCCATGACGGCGCTGGCCCACGAACTGCACTACACCGATATCTCGGCGCTGTACGCCGCGGTGGGCGAGAACCAGGTGTCGGCGCATCACGTGGTGCAGCGGCTCATGGCGCAGCTCGGCGGCGTCAGCGATGTCGAGAACGAGCTCGCCGAACGCTCCACCCCGTCCACGGTGCCGTCGCGGCAGCGGCTCACCGGCGATGCGGGCGTGGAGATTCCGGGCGCGCCCGGCACGGTGTCCAAGCTGGCCAAGTGCTGCACCCCGGTGCCCGGCGACGAGATCATGGGCTTCGTGACCCGCGGCGGCGCGGTCAGCGTGCACCGCACCGACTGCACCAACGCGGATTCGCTGCGGGCGGAACCGGAACGGATCATCGAGGTCAAATGGGCCCCGTCGCCGTCCTCGGTGTTCCTGGTCGCCATTCAGATCGAGGCGCTCGATCGGACCCGTTTGCTGTCCGATGTCACCAAGGTCCTCGCCGACGAGAAGGTCAATATCCTCTCGGCGGCGGTGACGACTTCCGGTGACCGCGTGGCCATTTCGAAGTTCACCTTCGAGATGGGCGATCCCAAGCACCTGGGCCACCTGCTGAACGTGGTGCGCAATGTGGAGGGCGTCTACGACGTGTACCGGGTGACCTCGGCGGCCTGACCGGCGGAATCCTCACGGGTACAAGGGAATCGGGCGGCCCGCGACGCAGGGTTGCGGTGCGGGCTCGCCGTAGATTCCGCTCAGGAAGGTCTTCAGCGGGCCGAGCAGCAAGGTGAGCAGAATCTGCTGGGTGGGAACGGTCACGCAGTAGCTCGGGCCGGACGGACCCTGCGGGGAGACCTCGACCGCGACGGCCTTGGACATGGCCGGATCGGGGGTGACGACGCGCGCGCAGGCGTCGCCGTCTTTCTCGATATTGCAGTCGAACCAGTCGACGGCATAGTTGATCGAGGTGCGCCAGGATTCCAGGGTGCGAGGGAAGAGCATGCCGACGCCGACGGTGTCGTAGTGGCTGCCGCCCTCCAGGGTCAGGAACTGCAGCGGCGCGGTGCCGGTGCGGTTGCGGCGGATCCAGTCGTACCAGGACTTGCCGCCGAGGGCGCCGTCGGTGGGGTCGAAACCGATGTGCGCGCCGAAGAAGTCGAAGTCGTTGACCGGGAAGATACCGCCGCTGGTGAGGCCCGGGATGTCATTGTCGGAAGTCTGGATCTGCGTCGGCACATCCGCGAGCGACGGCTCGAATCCGGACAGCAGCACCGCCGCGGCGGGTTTCGGCACCGGGCGGCCGTCCATGCCCTTCCCCTGCCCGACCGACCAGAGGTAGTGGCTGGTGGCGATGGATCCCATGGACTGGCCCCACACCCCGATCCTGGTGGTATCGACCAGGTCTTCGATGGGGTTGGGTGAATTGTCGCCCGCTGGAGCGTAAGCCGGGTCGTATCGCTGGCCGAGGCGCGGAATGTGCATGGTATTCCAGAAATTCACCAGGCTAGAGGTGTCGCCCAGCAGGGTCTGCGTATCGGGTGCGGGCAGAATGTCCTCGCCCGCCACCCAGCGCATGACATCCTCGATATCGCGGCACGGACCGGATGCGAAGCAGTGCGGGGTGTTGTACGGAATGACGAGGTCCAAGGCGGTGCCGTCGCTGGCGCCCTGTCCCGCTTCGTCATAGGTGAGCGCGATGTACCCGCGCCGCACGGCCTGCATCGACCACGCGTAATAGGTGGACTGCAAGGCGATCGCCCCATCGCTGAACACCGTCATCGGGAAGGTGCGCCCCGGCTCCGGGCCCAGGGCCTCCTCCGGCAGCATGATCGTCGCCGCCAGCCGCAACCCCCGCGCATTCACGATCTGAATCTTGCGCGCCTCGCCGAACCTGAACTCCGCTCCCGCCGCATCCCCGGAAACGCAAGCGCCGTCCCGTGTTTCGTACAGCACCACATCCCCCGGCTCCACACACGGATACCGGAACCGCGCCACCGCCCCCACGTTCCCCACCGAATCCACATCCAGCGCATCACCATCCAAGGAATTGTCCGCAACCTCCCCGAACACCCCGTTCCCGTTCCAATCCGGCACATACCGCGGATCCCCCGGCGCGAGCTGCGCCCCCGCCAGATTCGGCAGGAAATGCACCGTGCTGTCGATCAGCTTCTGCACGGTATCCCGCAGCCGCTGCTGCCCCTCTTCCCCCTGGTACTGCCCCGGATCCAGCATCGCCGCCAAACTCTGCCCCGCCCGCCCCGGCAAACTCCCGAAATGCTGCGCCCAGAACTGCACCAATGCCGGATCATTCCAATCCCGCCCGTACCCCTGCAACAGCATGAGCAGGTTCTGCACCACATACACCGGATCCACCTGCGTGCCCACCGTCGGCGTATCCGCCACCACCGGCTCCTCGACCACCGGATCCGCCGCCC
This sequence comes from Nocardia sp. NPDC127526, assembly GCF_042672265.1. NCBI lineage: Bacteria > Bacillati > Actinomycetota > Actinomycetes > Mycobacteriales > Nocardiaceae > Nocardia > Nocardia sp. NPDC127526. The sequence goes on from NZ_JBHXVO010000005.1 coordinate 125,405, forward strand.
CCGGCCCCGCCGGCCCGATCCCCAGCGCCACCGCCACAACGATCACGCTGATCCGCTTGGCGCACAGTCGATTCAGAACCCTCATCGGCAATCCTCAGGTGCGACGGCCATCGAACAGACCCCGACTGTACGCCCGGCGTCCACCCGCTGTCCGTGATACTCGCCGCCAGGGTTATGACAGCTTCCGCCACTTGGCGATGGCGCCTTCGAAGCCTCCGAGTACGATCAGCGGGTTCGAGACCGACCTCCGGGGGCGGTCTAAACCGCGACCCGAGAGGTTTCCTGGAAGCATGAAGTTCGAGAACGTCACCGTCACCAAGAAGGCCAACGTCTACTTCGACGGCAAGTGCGTCAGCCACAACATCGAACTGGCCGACGGCACCGCCAAGTCCGTAGGCGTCATCCTCCCCGCGACCCTGACGTTCAACACCGGCGCCCCCGAGATCATGGAACTCCTCGAAGGCGAATGCAAGGTCACCCTCGCCGGCACGACCGAAACGGTCACTTACAAGGGCGGCGAGTCCTTCTCCGTCCCCGCCAACTGCTCGTTCCAGATCGAGGTCCTCGAGCCCGTCCACTACGTCTGCCACTTCGGCTGACCACGTACCGGCTGACCGCGGACCGCTGCCCGGAGCAGAAACACCCGACAGTGCCACAGGATGGCGGGTAGGGTTTCTGGTATGAAGTCCAATACGTCGGTCACCATCGACGCTCACGTCCTTGCGCGGGTGCGGGCAGTGGCGAACGCCGAGGGAGAGAGCATCAGCACGTTTCTCGAGCGGGCTGCGCGGCACGAACTGATGTATCTGGCGGGGCGCGCGGTGACCGATTGGGAACGGCGCCACGATGTCGATGTCGAAGCAGAAGCTGTAGCTGATCTCGAGCTGCAGAGCGAGGCGCTCGGGCAGATCCGCTGATGGCGGTGCGACGCGGGGAGATTCGTTCCTACCTGCCGGGCGTGAGCGGCCGCGAAAAGGCGTCGGCGCTGTCGGGTGACCGGGCGCTGGTGATCTCCAACGACGGCGCGAATCGCTCCATGCAGACCGCTCTGGTGCTGCCGGTGCGCGAACGGATCGATGCCGACCTCCCACCATCCGCATTCAGCCTGATCGTTCCTCTCGGCGATCTCGACCCGGTACCGGGCGGCGCCGTCCTGACCTACTGGCCGCAGGTCATTCCAATGGCCTGGTTCACCGAATCCGTCGGAATGGTGAGCCAGGCGACGATGCGCCAGGTGTTCGCCGCAATGGTCGACTACATCGGCGAATAGCCCGTCGGTGCGTGCGTGCCCCGTGCGTGCTAGCTCGGCTGATCGCTGTGTGACTCCGAGCTGCACCATTGCCCGCTCGGCCGGGTGAGAGGATGGGGAGATGGTCGGGGTGCGGCGGGTTTCGGTGGTGGGGACTTCGGGGGCGGGGAAGACCTCACTGGCGCGGGAGATTTCGCGGCGGTTGGGGATTCCGTATGTCGAGCTCGATGCCATACATCATCAGGCCGGGTGGACGCCCATGGCCGAGAAGGAGTTCCGGGCTGCGGTGGCCGAGCGGATTGCTCAGGACGCCTGGGTGGTGGACGGCAACTATCACGGGAAGCTCGGGGATCTCGTGTGGCAGCGCGCGGATACGGTGATCTGGCTGGATCTGCCGCGGCCTCTGGTCATGTGGCAGATCGTCACTCGGACCGTTGGGCGCTGGGTCACCGGGCGCGAATTGTGGAACGGCAATCGGGAACGGTTGCGGGACATGTTCTCGCTCGATCCCGAGCAGTCCGTGATCGTGTGGGCGTGGACGACCCACGCCAGGAACCGTGAGCGGTATCTGCGGGCGGAGCGGGAACCGGGTTATCGGCACATCGAATTCATCCGGGTGCGCAGCCGTCGCGACATCGCGGTCGTGCTGGCCGGTCTCACCCTGCGTCCGGGGGACGCAGGGTGAGACGGGGAGGAATCAGCTGGCCAGGGCGGTGCGGGCGGCGGAGCGGATGGCTGAGGTGACGGTGTCGGGATCTTCCATCATGACCAGGTGACCGCAGTCGGGGAGGCGGATGGCGCGGGCGGGGCAGAGGGTTTCGTTGAGGTGGGCGCCGGCCTTGGCCGAGAGGATGCGGTTCTTGGCGCCCCAGATGGTGGTGATGGGCGGGAAGCCGGCCGCGGGGCGGAAGTCGTCGAGGACGGACAGTTTCGGGAGGTCGCGGGCGATGGCGGCCGGGGGGAGCAGGCGGCGGGGTTCGGACCAGCGGCGGCGGAGGGCGGCGAAGGTTTCCTGGTCCATACCGCGGCCGCGGGGGCCGAGTTGTTCGCGGACGACCCAGCCGGCGGCCAGGCCGGGGACGCTGATGGCGCCGGTCAGGGTGTCGAGGGGGAGGCGGGAGGCGGTGCGGGCAGTCCAACCGGTCGGTGTGGGGCGCAGGGTGGCGGCCGTCAGGGGGCTGCACAGGACGAGGGAGCGGACCCGCTGCGAGGTCCGGCGCGCGTAGAGCAGCGACAGGGCGCTGCCGAAGCAGTTGCCGACGAGGGTGACGTTGCGCAGGTCCTTGGCTTCGATGAAGTCGGAGACCAGGCGGACGTAGTTGTCGACGGTGTAGCCGCCGGCGGGGGTGTCGGATTCGCCGTAGCCGAAGAGGTCCAGGGCGTAGACGGAGTTGGTGGGGGTGAGGGCCTGCACCTGGTTGGACCAGATCCGGCGGTCCCCGCCGATATTGTGCAGGAACAAGATCGGATCACCCGATCCGGCGTGGTCGTATGCGACGGATACGCCGTGGAAATCGAACACCGGCATCGGGCGCTCTCCTCATTGAGTAGCGGTGCGGCACTGCGCCTCCGCTCATCGCGCTGTCTCAGTAGACATACCCGGTGAGCGGTAATGCAGTCCATGCTAGCCGGTACCGTGCGTAACACAAGTTTTGGCCCGGCAGCGCCCGTTTGCTGGTCAGCGTGTTATTTGCGCGTTAGATTCTCCTGTCCGGATCCACGATTGCAATTGAGCCATGCCCGAATCGCGATCTACGACCGGTCGGTATCCGAAATCCCGGGTGGCCGCGCCGGTGTCGTAGGTCCCGGTCCGGGTCATGACCGCCACCGAATACCGCGACAGCGGGGGAGTCCAGCGGGTGGCCAGATACGGTATCCGCCTGAGGTTTTCGATCACGCACACCACGGCGCTCACCGCGCGCGGGTCGAGCTTGCGGCGCGGTGGCTGATAGCCGAGCTCGATCGCGACCTGGGTGAGGAACGGCCAGACGTTGGTCCGCTCGGCATCGGCGATGAAATACGGTTTGCCGCCGACATTGTCGCCGGCAGCGGCCTTGACGCAGGCCTCGACAATATTCTCCACGTGACACAGCGAGGCGTAGACGTCCTTGCCGCCGGACAGATCCGGCAGCGTGCCCGCCTTCGCGCGATCCAGCAGCCGCACGATGGGCCCGGAGCGATCGCCCGCACCCCAGATGGCGCGCGGCCGCAGCGCACAGGTGGTGAAACCGTCGGTATTCGCCTTCAGCACCAGCCGTTCGGCCGCCGCCTTGGTCTCGCAGTAGTAGTTGAGGTACCGCGCCGGATACGGCACCGACTCGTCGATATCGACCTGATCGCCCCCGTCGCGATCCATCAGGGCGCTCGGACTGGAGATGAAGACGAATCGCGAGGCCCCCGCGGCCTGCGCCGCGGTCACCAGCCGCGAGGTGGCGGCGACGTTCTCCGCCCAGAACACCTCGCGGGTGCCGCGCTCGTCCACCCGCGCGGCGCTGTGGAACACCACATCCACGCCCGCCACGGCCCGTTCCAGGGAATCGGTGTCGGCGAGATCGCCGGTAATGATCTCGATCTTGTCGATCACCGATTCCAGATCGCGCAGATTACTGGTGGGCCGCGCCAGAATAGCGACCTCGTACTCACCGTCGCGCACCAGCCGCCGCGCCAGCGCGCCGCCCAGGAACCCCGACGCGCCCGTCACCAATGCCTTCACGGCACCTCCTGCAGTTCACCGGTCGGCCCGGCGGTGAGCGCCTTGGCCCGCGTGCCGGCTTCCAGGGCCCGCCGGCTCGCCAGCTCGTCCACGGCCATGACGAGCAGCAGCCGCGCCCCCACGATCAGCCCGGCCGTGACCAGCACCCGATCGAACAGCGAAATCGATCGCGAGATAAGAATTCTCATCACTTCTCCTTCGCATTGAGCTGTTTGGTCGCCCAGACCGTGAGCTTCTCCCGCCCGATCTTGGCGTTGTGCCGGATATCGACGGGGAACTTGGGATGGAAGAGGAATTCGCTCACCGGCGCGGCGATCTCGAACTCCTCGCGCCGCCGCCGCAGCTTGGCCTCGACGGCCTCCTGATCCGCGCCCGCCGCGAGTTCCACGCACAGCACCGGCCGCTGCGCGCCCCGCTCCCCGATGCCGACCAGCGCGGTCCGCGCCACGCCCGGCACGGTATTGAAGATCTGCTCCACCTGCACCGTGAACATGGGCCCGTCCGCGGTGTCCAGCCGCTGACTCTTGCGCCCGCAGAAGCGGATTCGCCCCTGCTCGTCGAGCCAGGCCAGATCGCCGGTGCGATGCCACACCGTGGTCCCGTCCACGATCTTGCCGACCAGGTTCGCCTTCTCCGGCCAGAAGTAGCGGGTGCTCACATTCGGCCCGGCCACCACCAGTTCGCCGATCCCGCGCGATTTCGCCAGATCCGCCGACCGCGCCTCGACATCGGCCCAGGTGGGCAGCGCGTCATCGGTGATGGCGATGATCCGCGCCCGCACATCGAGGGCGGGCTTGCCCACGCACACGCCCTTGCCGCGCCGTGCCTGCTCGACGAGATCGCCCAGCAGCTCCCGGGATTCGATGGTCGCCATGGGCAGCGCCTCGGTGGCCCCGTACCCGGAGTACACCCGCGCCTCCTCGGGCAGCACCTTGCGCAGCCGCGCGATGACGGTGTCGGGCACCGGCGCCCCGCCGGAGTAGATGCTGTTCAGCGTGGACAGCTTCGCGCCGGTCTCCTCCACATGGGTGAGCAGCGGAATCAGCACCGCCGGCGAGGCGAACATGGTGCGCACCCCGTACCGCTGCACCGCGTCCACCACGTGCACCGGATCGGTGGCGCCCACCTTGGACGGGATCAACGGCGGTAGCACGCACCGCGATCCGAGCAGCAGCTCCAGAATGCCCGCCACCGGCGCGGTGATGAGCGAGGTGCCCGGCGCGACATGATCGCGCGCCGCGTCCACCTGCCCGATCATGGCGCTGAGATTGCCGTGCGTGAGCACCACGGCCTTCGCCGGCCCGGTGCTGCCGGTGGTGTAGGCGATGAGCAGCGGATCATCATCCGGCGCGGGCTCCCGGTCCGGCAGCGGCGCAGCGGGTTTGCGCCCCCAGCTGTCCAAAGTCGGCCCCCGCCAATAGCATCGGCCGACGGTCACGGCCACCTTCACCTTGCGGAAGTAGGCGCGGAACACGATCCGCACCGCCTGCGCCTCCGGTACGCCCACGAACGCCTCGGCCTGCGCGGCCTGCAGGCAGCGCAGCATCTTGAACAACCCCATGCCCGGATCGATCACCACCGGCACCGACCCGATCTTGAACAATCCGTAGAGCACCGCGTACAACTCCGGCCCCGGCCGCACCAGCACGATCGTCCGCATACCCCGGGTGACGCCGGCCGCGGTGAAGTTCTCCGCGATGGCGTCCGACCAAGCATCCAGCTCGGCGTAGGTGATCTGCGTGTATTCCGGCAGCCCGGCGCTGGTCCGCCCCTTCGGATAGATCACCGCTTCCCGATCGGGATGTTCGGCGACGATATCGCGGAACCGGTCGAGTGCACGCCAGTAGGTCGTGGTGGTGGTCACTGCATCACCTCGGAGAATTTCGAGCGCACGCGAATTCGAATAGCAATCGCTATCGCGGGTGCGGAAATGATGGATACGGAATGCGACACACTGCCCCCTGAAATGTCGATGAATGCGATGAGCAGTTGGGGTGAGGGTACCGCACCCCTTCCGGCTCCGCCACCGCGAGAGAGTTGGGAATGTGTTGTCGCACAATATCGTTGGATTGTGTCAGGATAGCTTTGGTGTGTCTGCGGGTACCGACACGAGTTCTTGCGTAACCCCTACAACACCCCTATACGGATACCCCTGCAAAGATTCCGTAGACCACTCTCCACCTGCGTGTTCGGCTTGGCAAGCACTGAAATACGGGTGTTCCCAGGGTGATTCGTGTGGCTCGTGAGCCGGGGTGTTACCAGTGAGTACCGGTAGCATCCGAATCGGCATCGAGGCCTCTGGATAACGGTGGGATGGGCCTCGGGAATTCCGATTGCCGCTCGCCGCCCCAGAATTCGACGAACGCGAAACAAGCCAGAGAAGAGGGGGCCATGCGTACACGCTTCGAATCGATCGGTGCGTACACACCCAGCACCGTGCGCTCCACCGAGGATGTGATCGCCAGCCTTTCCGTGCCAAGGGCACTGGACCTGGAGCGGATCACCGGAATCAAGAACCGGCACGTTTATAATTCCGATCCGGAAGAATACGAATCCTCGTTCGCACTCGCCCTGCAGGCCATCGGCGATTGCCTCGAGCATTCCGACTACGACGCCGCGGATCTCGACGTGGTCATCTCGGTCTCCATCACCCGTTTCAACGGGCCGGGAACCCACACCTACGCACCGTCTTTCGCCACCATGCTGGCCAATAGGATCGGCGCGACCAAGGCCAAGCACTTCGACCTGTCCAATGCCTGCGCCGGCATGATCACCGGCTGCCTGCTGCTGGACCGCATGATCAAGGCCGGCGTGGTGCGCAATGGCCTGGTGGTCAGCGGCGAGCAGATCACGCCCATCGCCGAGACGGCCACGCGGGAGATCAGCCAGCCCTACGATCCCCAATTCGCGGCGCTCACCGTGGGCGACGCCGCCGTCGCGGTCGTGATCGACAATCGTGGTGACGACAATGACGAGATCCACTACATCGAGCTCATGACCACCTCCGCCGGCGCGGAACACTGCATCGGCATGCCGAGTGAGAAGACCACCGGCATCGCCATGTACACCGACAACCGGGCGCTGGCCAGTGAATCCCGTTATCTGCAGGGCATCAGCCGCATGGCGGATTTCATGAAGGAACGCGGACTGGCCTGGGAGAGCGAGAAGTTCGACTACTGGGTCCATCACCAGTTCAGCGGTCCGGCCATCGACTACATCGCCCAGCTCACCGAACGGCATTTCGACACCCCGATGCCGCAGCTGCTCGACGTCTACGCCGAATTCGGCAATACCGCCTCGACCTCGCACTTCCTGGTCCTGCACGAGAGCCTGGCCAAGGATCGAATCCCCAAGGGCTCCAAGGTATTGCTGATTCCCGAGGCGTCCGGTGTCGTCTCGGGGCACCTGGCCGCGACCATTTCCCGACTGGAGGCATGACCGTATGGCAACCGAAATCGTCTCCGCGGCGGTCTGCACCGACGCCGATACCGCCAGCTACTTCGAGCTGGCCGCCCGCGCCGGGCGCACAGCCCTGGAACAGGCCGGAGTGTCGCCCGACAAGGTCGGCCTGGTGGTGAACGCGGGTGTCTTCCGGGACAGCAATATCGCCGAGCCCGCCGTCGCGGCGCTCCTGCAGAAGCGGCTCGAGGTGGGCCTGGAATACTCCTCCGGCGATGTGCCCGCGTTCTCCTTCGACCTGATGAACGGCGCCAACGGCGTCGTGCACGCGCTCATGGCGGTGGACTGCTTCATCGCCGCCGGCGATCTGGAATACGCGGTGGTGCTGGCCGGAGACACCCATCCGTCGCTGCAGCGCGACCGCGAGGACTTCCCGTACACCCCGAGCGGCGCGGCCCTGGTGCTGCGCACCTCGGCGGAGGTCGGCGGCTTCGGCCGCCTGCACACCAGCGCCGCCCCGGACGCGGTGCCCACCGCGTGGGCGGATCTGGACGCGGCGGGCCTGGAGGGACGCGCGGCCCTGTCGCTCGGCCCCGGCACGGCCGATCCGCTCGAGGCCGCGGTCCAGGTGGTCACGGACTGCCTCGTCGACGAGGGCCTGGACCGCAATGATTTCGCCACCGGCGCCGCGGTGTTGCTGGCGCCCGCCCCGGTGCCCGGCTTCCGGGAGCGGCTGGCCTACCGGCTGGGCGTGCCCTCGGCGGCGGTCGCGGGGGTGAACCCCGCCGCCGGTGATCCCTACAGCGCGGCCCCGGTGCACGCCTATGTCGGCGCGGCCGATCTCGGCCTGCTCGGCAATGCCCAGGTGGTGGTCATCCTGGCGGTCGACGAGACCTCCGCGGCCTGTATCGCCTACCGCTCCCAGCCGCGTGAGCTCGCTGGGACTGCCGTCGGAGCCGATTCGAAATATACTGGCGCGGAATGATATTCATCCGGTAGACCGCCGTCAGCGGGCAGTGGGGCGCGCCGGCGGTTTGCCGGAGACGTTGTGTCCCGGCTGAATCGGACGCCCGCGAGCGTCCACCGCTGCAATGATGCCGCTCCAGCGCACCTCAGCTCGCCGTGCCATCCCTCAGTCGGGCTCATCGGTACACGATGAAGGGAATGGAATGCAGCGGTCGGTCAGCAGGGGGGACCGGAAACATATGGCGATCGTCGGTGGTTCGCGCCCGCTCCCGGGCGTGCGGCCACGGCGACCGGAGGAGGACGAGGAGACGCTCGCCGAATTGCTCCACGGCGACGATGTGCGGCGACTACGCATCGCGCGTGCGGTGGCGGTGCTGGGCCCGGCCGCCACCGCGAGCCTGGCGGCGGCGCTCCTCGGCACGGAGCTCGAGGACATCGAGCGGGTATTGGGGGAGCTGGCGGAGCTGGGGGTGGTCGCGGGGGAGCGCTGTGCGCATCCCGCGATCGCCGCCCGCCTGCTGGCGGATCTGTCCGAGGAACAGGCTCGCGACCTGCACGGCCGGGCCGCGGAACTCTTGCATCGCACCGAGTTTCCCGCCACCGTCGTGGCCCGGCACCTGGTCGCCGCCGGGGACGCCCGCGGCTCGTGGGCGGCGCGGGTGCTGCTCACGGCCGCCGGGGAGGCCATGGGCGTGGACGAACTCGACCGCACCGAGCAGTGCCTGGAACTGGCGTACCGGGCCAGCCGCCGCGCCGACGACCGGGCCGGGATCGCGGTGCGGCTGGTGACGGTGGAGTGGCGCATCAACCCCTCCGACCGCACCCGCAATTTCGGCCGGCTCAAGGCGGCGCTGCGCACCGGCCGGGTGCCCGGCCCGGACCTGCCCGCGACCGTGCTGCACATGCTGTGGCACGGCTACACCCTGCACGCCGATCACGCGCTCAACCTCATCGATCGGGGTCGCGGGGCGGGCGACGCCGCCGACGCGCGCCTCGATTTCCTGTGCGCCTGGCTGCGATACACCCATCCGACGCAGGTGCCCGGCCATCCCCGGCTCATGACCGGCCGTCCCCGGGTGCGCGGATACGCTGCGGCGGAGAAGAACTCGCCGCATCGCCAGGCCAGCGAGCTGCTCATCGCCCTGTGGACCCAGCAGCCGCCGGCCGAGATCGCCGCCGCGGCCCAGCGCATTCTGGCCGGCCACCGCCTGACCCTCGACACCGTCGAGGTCCTGGTCGCCGCCGTGGACTGCCTGATCCACTCCGACCGGCTCGACACCGCCGACGCCTGGTGCGCCGCACTGCTGGCCGAGGCGGCCGCGCGGTCCGCGCCGACCTGGCAGTCCATCTTCGCCGCCGCCCGCGCGGAGACCCTGCTGCGCAAGGGCGATCTCACCGGCGCGGCCGAATACGCCACGCTCGCCCTGAATCTGGTGCCCGCCGAACACCTGGGCGTGTGGGTGGGCCGCCCCATCGCCGTCTTGGTGCGCGCCTGCACCGCACAGGGCAAGCACGCCGAGGCGGCCGCGCAACTGCGCCGCCCGGTGCCGCGCGCCCTGTTCGAATCCCGTTTCGCGCTGCCGTATCTGAGCGCCTACGGGGAGCACTGCCTGGCCACCGGGCACCCGGAGGACGCGCTGCGGCACATTCGCCGCTGCGGCAATCTCATGCACGAGTGGAATCTGGACTTCGCCTGGCTGGTGCCCTGGCGCACCCAGATGGCCGCCGCCTGGCTGGCGCTGGGGCAGCAGTGGCAGGCGCAGACCTTCGTCACCGCGCACCTGGACCTGATCGGCGGCGCGGAGGCCCATCACACCGGCGGCACCGCACTGCGGCTGCTCGCCGCCACCAGCGACGCACATCGGCGGGTGGTGCTGCTGCGCCGAGCGGTCGCGCTGCTGCGCGCGGGGGCCGACGAGGTGGAATTGGCCACGGCGCTGACCGATCTCGGCGATGCCTACCGCGCCATCGGCGATGTGGACCGGGCCCGGCCGCTGCTGCGGGAGGCCGCCCGCCTGGCCGAGGGGGCGGGCGCGCAGGCGCTGCGCGGCCGCCTGCGCGGGGTGCGGCCGCTGCCCGAACCGGCCGCGGCTCCGGTCCCCGCGTCCGCGCGACTGGACGCGCTCAGCCCCGCCGAGCGCCGGGTCGCCGAACTGGCCGCGCACGGCCGCCGCAATCGCGAGATCGCCGCCGAGCTCGACATCACCACCAGCACGGTGGAACAGCACCTCACCCGGGTGTATCGCAAACTGTCCGTCGCGCGTCGCAGCGAGCTGCGTTTCGCCCTGGTGGCGGGGGAGGGCGCGGACAACACCCGGACAGCCGTCGGCTGAAAACCGCAGTTCGAAAGGGGTAGGACATGGGTGCGAATCCGGCCGGTGCGATCGCGCCGGTCACCGCGGAGGCCGCCGGTCCGCGCCGGCTCGAGCCGGCCGAACCGCTACTGCCGGAGGACGATCCGTTCTACCGCTCGCCGCGGGCGCTGACCCGGTTGAAACCCGGCCGGATATTACGCACGCGGCCCGTGGAACTCGCCCTGCTGGGCCGGATACCGCAGCGAATCTCGGCCTGGCAGGTGCTGTTCCGCAGCACCGACCTGAACGGGAAGCCGGAGGCCGCGGTCACCACGGTGCTGCTGCCGTGGGGCGCGGATCCGCGGCAGGCGCGCCCGGTGGTGTCGTATCAGTGCGCCATCGACGCCGTCGCCTCGAAGTGCCTGCCGTCGTACGCGTTTCGCCGCGGCGCGCAGGCCCTGGGCGCGCTGCCGCAGCTCGAACTGCTGCTCATCACGCACGCGCTGACCCGGGGCTGGGCCATCTCGGTGCCCGATCACGTCGGCACCGCAGGCCATTTCGGCGCACCCCGGGAGCCCGGATATCGCGTACTCGACGGATTACGCGCCACCCTGGCCTTTCTCGGCCGCCCGCCCGATACTCGCGTGGCCCTGCAAGGCTATTCGGGCGGCGGCCTGGCCACGGTGTGGGCGGCGGAGGAGGCCGCCGCCTACGCTCCCGAGCTGAACATCATCGCCGCCGCCATCGGCTCCCCGGTGGGCGACCTGGAATCGACCTTCTTCCGGCTCAACGGTTCCCTGTTCGGCGGCCTGTCCACGCTGTGCCTGGCGGGCCTGCGCCGCGCCTATCCCGACCTCGCGCGCGGCCTGCGCGAACATCTCGACAACCCGTCGCTGGACCTGCTCGACCGCGCCGAAACCAGCACCACCATCCCGATCATGCTGCGCGGCACCGGGACCCGGGTGGAGGACCTCGACGGCGGCGCTCTCGCCGCCCTGCGCACGCTGCCGCACATCCGCACCGTGCTCACCGATCTGCAACCCGGCGATCACCCGCCGCGCTTCCCGGTGCTCGCGGTACAGGGCGTGCACGACCTCATCATCTCGGTCGGCAATGTGGACCGCCTGGTGGACCGCTATCGCGCCGAAGGCACGGCGGTGCACTACGTCCGCGACCTGACCGGCGGGCACATCGGCCTCGGCCTGCTCGCCGCCCCGCTGCTGGAGAACTGGGTGGCCGACCGCTTCGCCGGCCGCCCTCTGCGCGCGCCGTACACGAAAACCGTCCTCTCCCTCGCCCTGTCGACCGCCGCCCTGAGCGGGTACGCCGGCGTGGCGAAGGTATTGCTGCGGACCGTGACCGGCGGCCCGATCCGCAGCACCTGAATCTTCGCGAGACCTAGCGCGGGGCCATCCGGATCGCGCCGTCGAGCCGGATGGTCTCGCCATTGAGCATCGGGTTCTCCACGATGTGGCGGACCAGGGCCGCGTACTCGGCGGGATCGCCCAGGCGGGCCGGGTGCGGCACCTGCGCGCCCAGCGCGGCGATGGCCGAATCCGGCAGCGTCGCGAACAGCGGCGTATGGAACAGGCCCGGCGCGATGGTCATGACGCGGATCTTGTACGAGGCCAGGTCGCGGGCCACGGGCAGGGTCAGGCCCACGATGCCGCCCTTGGAAGCGGAGTAGGCGGCCTGGCCGATCTGGCCGTCGTAGGCCGCCACCGAGGCGGTGTTCACGATGACGCCGCGCTCGCCGTCGGCCTCCTCGGCCGCCGCGATGCGCTCGGCGGCCAGGCGGATGACATTGAAAGTTCCGATCAGGTTAACGTTGATGATCTTGGTGAAGGCCTCCAAGGGGAACGCGCCCTGCTTGCCCACCGTCTTGACCGCATTGCCGATTCCCGCGCAGTTCACCGCGATTCGCAGCGTGCCGAGCCCGGCGGCGGCGTCCAGGGCGGCCGTCACATCGGCTTCGCTGGTGACGTCACCGGGCGAGAACACCACGCGCTCACCGAGTTCCTCGGCCACGGCCTTGCCGTCGGACGACGGAAGATCCAGGACAACGACCTTCGCGCCCGCCGCGTGCAGTTCGCGTACCGTGGCCAGGCCGAGTCCCGAGGCGCCGCCGGTCACTACCGCGACGATGTCAGCTGTCTTCACACAAACCTCCATAGAACGTGTTCTAGTTAATGTAGATTCTCATACCGCCCGGCGGAAGAGGGACACATCGGCGTGGTGTGCACGAGCGGTCGCTTCTCCTGCTATCGCACGCGCGCGCGGATTCTTAGGTCTGCCTTCCGGCGCGTCGAGTCGTTGGAATCCTGCACATGCGAGAGAATTTCCGATCGGGAACGTCCCATGGCAGACGACAACCGACAACGACCGACCGCCGAGAGGGTCCACCATGCAGCACGACGTGCCTGGCGCCGCGGGGACCGGGGGAATGTTGAAGTCGTACAAAAATGTCTCGCGCTGGTATCCCGCGCTGGAGCCCGCGGCGGAAGGCGCCGCGCCCGCGCCGGTGGACGCCGAGGACCTCCTGGGCAACACCGACGGTCCCGCCCGCTACCCGCACTACATCCACGACGATCCCGAACCCGAGCTGGATATTCCGCCGGTGCCGGATTCGCTGCTGCGCCGCAGTCATTTCAGCGGGGCCTGGTCGGATTGGATGACCGATCGCGAGTCCGCTTCCCGCGCACCGCGACTGCGCTACCGCGGCGCCGCGGTGGTGGAGTTCCCCTGGGAGAGCGAGGAAGACGAACAGCGGCCCGTCGACCGCGCCTCGGCGCTGCTGGACGCGGTGGACGACGCGCCGTCCGCCCCGCGCGAGCGGTCCGGTGGCCGACGCGCTCTCGCCATTGCCTTCCTGATTGTTGCCATCCTGTTGCTAGCTGTCGTCGGCGGAGTTGCTCTGTATGCGCTCAATTCGCACAGTGACACTTCGCAATCCATCGGCACACTCAATGGGGAGGTCCGTTCCGGTCCGAGCGACCGCCCGGCGGCGTACAACGAGATGACGGCCACCGTGGTGATCGGCGACCATACTCCCGCGGGCATCCCGGCAGGATAAGAGGAGAGCTGAGACGATGGATCAGGACTGGAGCCGCTGGCTCGACGAGGTGCCCGAGGAGGGCGAACCGTCGGGCCGGGCCGCGCGTTCCAAGGCTCCGGTGGTGCGATTGCGCAAGCGACGTGGGGATTCCGGTGATGCCGAGCCCGCGCAGCGGCCGATTCTGGTGGTCGGCGGCTGCGGCGGCGCGGGCACCACGACCACCGCGCTGGGCCTCGCGGGGGAGATCGCGACGGCCGGGGCGCAGACCGTGGCCGTGGACGCCACCTTCGCCGGCAGCGATCTCGCGCTGCGGGGGGCCGATGAGCATCTGAGCCCGATCAGCCTGCAATCGTGGCTCTACGGTCGCGGAGACGACGAGCCCGCGCCGCTCAAGGAATGCCTGTCGCGGGCGACCTCCGGCATCGGGCTGCTGTGGCGCGATCCGGCCCCGCTGCGGCGGCGCGCGACCTATCTGACGGTGGCGCGCGGCCTCGACGACGCCGGCTACACGCCCGTCTACGACGGCGGAAACCCCATTGCCGGAAGGCATCTGCGGCCGCTGCTGGAGGACGCGGACATCGCGCTGGTGCTGGCCATCCCGGCGCGCGCCGATGCCGCCAACCGGTTGCGGGTGACCCTGGAGTGGCTCGACGATCAGTTCGGCGGTCAGGGCGAGGGCCAGGGCGGCGGAATTGTCGGCGATACCACGATTGTCGTGTCACATCAGTTGCCGGGCAGCGATTCTCGGATCGCTGATCATTTGCGGGAGCACTTGGACGGCTGGGTGCGCGATATTCGCGAGATACCCTATGACCCACACCTCGCCCGCGGAGAGCTGGTGCGGCACAGCAACCTCGCTGCCGAGACACGCCGGGCATATCGCCGCCTGCTTGCTGGAGTGGCATCATGACCGCAGCCATGAAGGAACGCCGATCCTCCTCCGAGAACGCCATGGCGGCCGGTGTGGTGCCGCCGCCGGAGACCCGCCGGGCACCCATCTGGGACCGCCCCGTACCCGGCGGCGGCCGCGCACCCCTGGTGTGGCTGCTCGGCGTGCACGGCGGCGCGGGCGCCAGCACCCTCGCGCATGTGCTTGCGCCGGCGGCGGATTCGTATCGCCGCTGGCCCGGCGGCTTCGAACGCGAGTCCCCGTTCGTCGTGCTCGTCGCCCGCGAGACCATTGCCGGTCTCACCCGCGCCCACGACCTGCTGCGCCAGCACCACGCCGGCCTGGCCGGGCCCGGTGAGGTCCTCGGCCTGGTGACCGTCGCCGCCCGCCCCGGCCGCATCCCCGCCGAAATCCGCCGCTACCGCGACGTTGTCGGCTCGCTCGCCGGTCAGGTGTGGCAGGTGCCGTGGCACGAGGAGTGGACCCTGGTCGAACCCGACCAGCTGCCGATCTGGTCGCCCGGCGATCCCGTGCCGGCCCAGCGAAAGCGCAAAACCGACCCGTTGGAAGAGGTTACGGTTGATATCCGGGAACTGGGCGCCGGCATCGTGGCCGCCGCCCAGGAGGCCCTGGACGCATCGCCCTCCGACCTACCGGACGCGGACCAGTGAGCCCCCGCGGCGCGGACTCCGTTCGTGTGATAGAGATTTTCCGCGCGCGCGGGTTGTCGGGTGCCGTATCACTCAGTGCCCCTTGGTATTTGGAGAAGCCGACCAACTATCTTCGGTCCAGACGGACCGTATTGAGCGACATAGTGATTGACGGTTTGCTAGTGGACAGGGAAAGACAATGAGCATGCTCCTCGCCGTACACGACGCGTACGGCTCGATCCTCGCCCAGGTCGGCAACCCGACCCCCGAGGCGCCGCCCGCGTCGGACAAATTGATGAGACTGGTTCGTTATTTCACTTGGTTCGTGCTGCTGTCGGGCGTCATGGGAATCACCTACGCGGGCGGCAAGTTCGCCTGGGAGAAGTGGACGGGAGGCGGTTTGGAGTCGCCGAAGATGGTGGCGGGAGCCATGATCGGCGGGATCATCGCGACCAGTGCCGGCACGATCATGAATGCCGTGATCACCTAATGTCCGCCACCCTGGCCGTGCTGGCCTACAAGCAGATGCCGGCCGACGTGCTGCGGCCCATCATGCAGCTCATCGACTGGCTGCTGTGGTGCGTGCTGCTGTTCTGCCTGGCCTGGATGATCCTCGCGGCGGGCAAGCTCTGGTACGCCTTCCGCGACGACATGGCCGCCAATGACGCGACGCACGGGGTGGTGATGAGCCTGCTGGGCGCCATCATGGCGAGTTCGGCCAGCGGGATCGCACTCGCCTTCCTGCCGACGTAGGGCTCGGGATAGCTGAATTGTCCAATGGCACAGACACTGTGGAGGCGCCGAAATGAGCGAGAAGGAGTCGCCCGAGCGCGACCGCGTCTCGTTCGGCGTCATCGCCTCGGCGGCCGTGGTGGCGCTGATCATCATCGCGGGCGTGGTGGTGTACATCACCCGCGACGAGGCGCCGTCGAGCGCGGCGACCGATGCGGCGCCGTCCACTTCGGTGACGACCGGGCAGACCGGGTTCGCGGCCGCGGAGATCGACCTGTTCGGCCGCCGCGTCGACATTCCGAACAATCCTGCCGGGCAGCCCTTGCCGCAGGATCCCAGCAAACAGCGCAAGCCCGCCGACACCGATTGGCTGACCGCCGTCCCGGCCGGGCTCACCGAACCGCACGGCTGGCAGCGGGTGTACGGCGCCTCGGTGCCGTTCTCCACCTCCGACGGTCCGGCGCGCTTGGAAAACGGTCTGGCCGTGGGGTATTCGCACACCCCGCAGGGCGCCGCCCTGGCGGCGGCCCAGATCACCTATCGGCTCAATGCCCGGCCCGCCGACCGGGAACTGTACGTCCGGCAGGTGCGGGTCTCGGCGCAGCAGGTGGCCGACTACGACCAGGCGCTGGCCGAGCAGCGGCTGCCGAAACAGCAGCCGGAGAAGGTCACCCGCTATCTGGTGGCGCCCGACGCCTTCCAGGTGGAGAACTACGCCGACGACATGGCCATCGTGCGACTGGCCGTGCGCGGCCCGGCGCGCGACGGCCGGGTGCAGTGGGCGGCGGTGCGGTTGATCATGGTGTGGGACGCCGGCGATTGGCGGCTGAAGCCGTCGACGTCCAGGTCCTCGCAGACGGAGTACGTGGATTCGCTTGCGGGGTGGACGAAATGGTGACCGGTGACAAGTTGACATTGGCCCTGCGACCCTTCGAGGGGTGGACCATATGGTGAGGCGCCTTCTCACGATCCTCGCGGTCGTGTTCACCGTCATGATCGCATCACCGACGGTGGCGTACGCGCAGTACGGCTTCGACGAGGCGTGCAACGAATTACACGACTCGCTCGACGGTCTCGGCATTCCCGGCATCTCCCTGGGCGACGCGGCCTCGGCCGCGTGCAAGGCGGGCAATGTCGCCACCCATCCGGGCGAGGCCGCGGACGCCGTGCGCGACAAGGCGTGGGACTCCACCTTCGGCAAGGTGGTGGACTCGCTCATGAGCGGCCTGGGCGAGGCGCTGATCCTGGCGCTGACCTTCTGGATGAAGGTGCCCAACGAGAGAGTCAGCGACTCCGGCGCGCTATTCACCAAGATCAACGACTACACCTATCAAGCGCAGATATTGCTCCTGATGGTGTCGGTGATCCTGTCCGGCGCCAAACTGGCCGAGGCCAGGAGAGGGGCCGCGGTCAGTGAGGCGGCCGAATCCTTCCGCATGTTCGCCCGGGTCATCTTCAGCTCCTGGATGCTCGGCGCGGTCATCGTGGCCGCCACCCAGGCCTCGGACAAGTTCTCCGAGTGGGTGATCACCGACTCCACCGACGGCGAGGCCAAGAACATCGCCGAGCTGATGGTGAAAACCTCCAGCCTGCAAGCCTTCTCACCGGGTTTGGTGCTGATCATCGCCATCGTGGGCCTGCTCGGCGCGCTCGCGCAGATCGTGCTGGCCATTGTGCGGCAGGGTCTGCTGGTCATCGCGGCCGGCGTATTGCCGCTGGCGGCAGCCGCTTCCGGCACCGGAACCGGAAAACAGTCCTATCCCAAGCTGGTCGGCTGGATCATTGCCTTCATGCTCTGGAAACCCGTGGCCGCCATCGTCTACATGATCGCGTTCACCACCGCCGGGCATGTGGACGAGCTGACCGCCACCGGATCGCTGCCCGACGCCGATCAGGCCCAGCGCATGCTGGTCGCCATCGTGCTGCTGTGCAGCGTGGCCTTCGTGCTGCCCGCGCTCATGCGCCTGGTCACCCCGGCGGTGGCCATTGTCGGCAGCGGCGGTTCGGGTTTGACCGCCACCACCGGCGCGCTCGTCGGCGTGGCCGCGGTCGGCGCGGTCGGCTCCCGGGCCATCGCGCCGCGCGCGGCGGCCGCACCGGGCGCGGCCGGATACGTCGGACCGGGCCGTGGTCCGCGCCCACCGGGCGGTGCGGGCGGACGCGGCGGCGGCGGGGCCGGTCCGCGGCCGGTGCCACCGCGCGGCGGAGGCGGCGGTGGCGGCGGGGCCGCCGCGAGTCCTGCCGGTCCGGGCGGCTCGGGCGCAGTACCGTCAGGCGCGTCCGGCGCGGCGCGCGCCGCCAACCGGGTCGCCCAGGTGCGGGCCGCGACCTCCGGATTGAACCGGGCCGACGCCGCCATGGGCGATGTCGCCGGTGATCGCTGGGCCAACCGTTCACCCGACCTCGGCAGGAGCACCATTCCGCGATGACGATGACCGACACCTACGAGCGCCGCTCGTACGGCCTGTGGCAGAAGCCCCGCAGCGCAGGACTTTTCGGCCTGCGCTGGGGCGAGACTGTCGTCGGTTTCGCGGTCGTGATCACCGGTCTGCTGACGGCGCTGGTGGCGGGCCCGAAACCGGCGTTCATCGTCGCCGGGATCGGCCTGATCGTGATGGTTCCACTGGTGTGGCGGACGGGGGGCCGCTCCGGCTACGAGAACGGATTGATGATGTTCCATTGGTTGCGCGGCCGCAGCAAGGGCGAGCACGTGTACCGCGGCGGCCGGTTCTCCCGGATTCCGGGCGGCGTCACCCGGCTGCCCGGGATCATGGCCCCGTCGCGGCTCTACGAGGGCATCGACGCCGGCGGCTACAGCTTCGGCATGATCCACCTACCCCAGTTCGGGCAGTACACGGTGGTGCTGCGGGCCTGGCCGCAGGGTCACGAGGCCGTCGACCAGCCGGTGATCGACCGCTGGGTCGCCGCCTGGGGCAACTTCCTCGCCTCGCTGGGCCAGACCTCCGACATCGTGGCCGTGGTGCCGGTCATCGACACCGTGCCCGAGACCGGAAACCGTTTGCTCACCGAGGTTTCCGCCATCACCCGCCCCGAGGCGCCGGATCTGGCCCAGCAGGTCATGTACGAGCTGGCCACCGAATTGCCGCAGGAGCGCGTGCAATTGCTGCCGCGCGTGGCCATCACCTTCAAGGCCACCACCGCCGAGCGCCGCAAGAATCCGGCGGAGGAAGCAGTGGAGATCGGCCGCCGCCTGCCCGGCATCTGCGCCGCCCTCGCCGAGGCCGGCGTGCGCTGCCAGCCCATGTCCGCCGACGAGGTCATCTCCTTCATCCGCCGCAGCTACGACCCGGCCTCGCAGGCCGACCTCGAGGTCGCGGCCGGCGAACCCGGCGGCCACGGCCTGGATTGGGCCGACGCCGGCCCCGTCTCGCACGAGGAGCGCTGGGACCACTTCATTCACGACGGCGGCCGTTCGGTCACCTGGGAGATGGACACCGCCCCCGAGGGCGCGGTCGACGAGCGCGTGCTGCAGCGCCTCCTCGCCCCCAATCCCGAAGTGCCCCGCAAACGCATCGCCATCGTCTATCGCCCCCACTCCGCCGGCGATGCCGCCCAAATCGTCGACGACGACTTCAAGAACGCTCTGGTCGCGCAGCAGAGCGAACGCGGCGTCGTCTCGGCCGCCGCCACGCTGCGCGTAGGCGCCACCCAGCAGGCACGCGAAGAACAAGCCCGGGGTCACGGTGTGACCCGCTTCGGCGCGCTGGTGACCATCACCGAGCCCCTCCGCGGCGACCTCCCGCGCATCGAAGCCATCACCCGCGACCTGTCCACCCAGGCGCGTCTCAAGATCCGGCGCTGCTACCGCTACCAGGCAGCCGCCTTCGCCGCCTCCCTCGGCTGCGGGGTGATCCTTCCGGAACACGCCACGATCCCGAAAGCCCTCGCGGGGTGATCATCCATGGCACGTGACCTCGAACCCCCTGTGCGCGAACGCGACCCGGCCGCCCCCACCCGCCGCAGCCGCCGCGAAGAGCCCCCGGTCGACCCCACCCCGGTCGACCCGGAGCCCCGTCCTGCCTCCCGCGTGGTCCGCGACGAGCACCGCCCGCGGAAAGGCACCCTGCCCGACCGTCGCATGCTGCGCCGCGACCCGCTTCCCGAAGCCGACGCATCCGAGGCGGCCGAACCGGGGCGGACCGGCGCTGCGCGCGTGCAGGATTCGAAGAACGCGGCGCCAGCGGCCGTGCCCGCCCGCGACCGAGCGGGCGATGCGGCCCGCACACCCTCCGAAAGCCCGAGTGGCGCAGCATCATCGGAGTCGGAACGAGCAGCCGAGCCGTCCGCGTCCGGCAGCCGGTCCCGAGAGGTGAACCTGTCGCAGGGTGAACCGGAATCCGGCTCCCGGCCGGACCGCGAGCGTGCGTGGGATGCGGCTCGGCCGGACGACGAGCGTGGGACCGGTCGCCCGCCGGCGGGCGCGGCGGACCGGGCCGCGGCAACACCGCCGGGTCGTGAACTCGAGGGTCCGCCACGGCGGGAACCCGCCTCGGGCGGGGCACCGCAGCGGAGTGCGGAATCGGCGGATCCGGCGCAGCGCGGCGACTCGGACATGCCCGGTCCCGAACGTGCGCGCGGTGCAGCGGGCGAGGGTGAGCGGCGGCGTGAACTCGAACAGCGGGCGGACCGACGACGCGGGCAGGACGTGGCCCGGCGGGACGACCCCCGCGGCGCCGGTCGTGCCTCGCTGAACGGGGAAGGCTCCGCCGCGGCGACAGCGCCGGGGCGGGCCGGGGACGAAGGCCGCCGCGAGCGAGCGCGTGGGTCCGAGCCGTCGGCAGCGGAACAGCGCGGCGGCACAGCCCGGCCGGAGCGAGAACTCGAAGGCCCGCCCCGGCGTGAGCGGGCGGATGACCCGACTCGATCGGGCGGAGCGGCGCGGAGCGCTGCGGAGTCCACGCGTCCGGCGCGGCGAAGCGACTCGGACATCCCGGAGCGCGAGCGTATGCGTCGTGCGCCGGCGGATGAGGGTGCGCGGCGACGCGAGTCCGAACGAGCTGAGGGGGGGCGCATGGGCTGGCGGCGTGCACGCGGCGAAACTGCACCGGCCAGCGGTGATTTCCGAGAGGCAGAGCTACTCGGCGACGAACAATCGCATGGACCGGAGGTTTTGGAGCAGGCGAGCGAATCCCGGCGTCGCCGCGAGCGGGCTCGGGGCGACGAAACTTCGCCGGGGGAGCGGCGACGCGCCGGCGATGCGTCCGGGCAGGAGCGTCGCAAGCCCGCTGCGAACGAGCACGAAGCGCCGCGTACCAAGCGAAGTGAGGGACGTCCCCGGCCCACCGATCCGGATCGGGTGCATCTCGGAGGCCGGACCGCCAATCCGGAGCGGGCGCAGCGGCCGCGGCTCGAGACGGAGGCGGGGGAGCGGCCGGTGCGCAAGAGTCGGCCGGCTCGGTCGGGGCGGACCGAGCGGCCGGCTGTCGAGGACCAGCGGGCCGCGGGGCGGAAGGACAAGGCCGCCAAGGCCGAGGCGCGGAAGCGGGCCGCGAAGAATCAGGCCGCCAGGAAGCACGCGGCCAGGAAGAAGCAGTCCGGGCCGAAGCTGCTCGATGACGCGACGCGGGCCAAGTACGAGGTCATCACGCGTGAGCAGAATGGGCTGCGGGCCATGTGGGCGACCTTCCGGTTGCACACCGATGATCTGCGGCGGCGGAATTTCGCGGCGCGGACCGAGCGCATGGAGTACGGGAGCGTCGACGAATTCGATCGCACCACCCAGCAGCTGACCGATCGCGGATATGTCGGGGCGGGCGGCGGGCGGATGAACGTGGTGGGGCGGCCGGTGGAGTACCGGGCCACCACCGCACAGGTCGCCGGGTTGTGGCCGTGGTCGGTGGGCGCGGGGGCGCCGTTGATCGGGACGCCGTTGGGATCGCATCTGCACACGGGCTCGCCGGTGTGCTTCGACCCGATGAACTGGTTCATGCGAGGCAGTTTCATCACGGCGCCGAGCCTTTTCGTGCTGGGGCTCAATGGCTTCGGCAAGTCCTCGCTGGTGCGGCGGATTGTGCTGGGTGGTGTGGCGCAAGGGATTACGCCGCTCATCCTGGCCGACGTCAAGCCGGATTACCGCAAGCTGGTGGAGCTGGTCGGCGGGCAGGTCATCGACCTGGGTTACGGCCATGGGCAATTGAATCCGCTGGCGGCGGGCGTGCTCGGATCCATCGTGCCGCGACTGGACGATATGCCCGTGCTGCAGACGCAGGTGAAGCAGGAGCTGCGGGCGCGGCAGGTCACCCTGGTCGCCGGTCTGGTGGAGCTGGTGCGCGGTGCGCGCGTGCGCGATTACGAGGAGACGCTGATCTCCACGGGGCTGCGCATCCTGTACCGCGAGGGCAGTGAGTTCACCCCGGAGCGGCCGCCGATCCTCGAGGATCTGCTGACCGTCATCGTCGCCGGCGGCGATGAACTGCAACTCGACGCGGGCGCGGACAATCCCGACGAATACCAGAACGCCATCAAGGGCCTGCGCCGCTCGCTGCGCGCGCTCACCCAGGGCCCCTTCGGCGCGGTCTTCAACGGCCACACCACCACGCCCATCGACACCGCCGCCACCGCGGTCTGCATCGACGTCTCACACATCCCCAATGGCGACAAGAAGCTCAAGGCCGCGGTCATGCTGGCCTGCTGGGCCGACGGTTTCGCCTCGGTGGAGGCCGCGCACGTGCTCGCCGACGCCGATCTGGGCCCGCAGCGCTACTTCCAGGTGGTCATGGACGAGCTGTGGCAGGTGCTCGGCCTGGGCGACTTCATGGTCGACCGCGTGGACGAGCTCACGCGTCTGCAGCGCAGCATCGCGACCTCGCTCATCATGATCAGCCACACCATCAAGGATCTGCAGGCGCTCGGTTCGGAGGCCGCCATCGCCAAGGCGCTCGGCTTCCTGGAACGCGCCCGCGCCAAGATCTTCGGCGCGCTGCCGCCCGAGGAGATCTCCCGTCTGGATTCCACGGTGCCCTTCACCGCCGCCGAGGAGGAAATGGTGACCAGTTGGTCCGCGCCGCAGGCGCTCACCGGTGAGGCCCTCAAACCGGGCCAGCAGCGCCCCTCGGCGCCCGGCACCGGCAAATTCCTGCTCAAGATCGGCGAGGACCGCCGCCCCGGCATCCCGTTCCACATGGAATTCACGCACTCCGAGAAGGAGAGCGGAATCCACGACACCAACCAGCGTTTCAGCGAATTCACCGAGTCCACCGCGCGCGGCGGCGGCGACGAAGGGAGTGCCGCATGATGCCGCATCGCTCCTACCGCAGAGTATCGCCGGAGGTCAGACAGGCGGCGGTCGAGCAGGTCATCTCCTTGACCGCCAAAATGCGCTCGGAATCGGAAGCCTGCCGGGTGGTCGCCGAACAGATCGGCGTGCACACCAATTCGGTGCGCAACTGGGTCCGCGCCGCCGAGAGCCCCGGCCTGGAACGCATGGACGCCATCGCCCTGCGCCGGAAAGTTGCTCTGCTGCAACAGCAACTCGCCGCAGCCGCGGAAATGAACCGTACCCTGGTGGAGACGCTCAGCGAATCCAAGCGGGGCACATGACCGCATTCCGGGGAGTATTTCGCCGATTCGGACACGCCGACTCGGGAAAATGGCTGGTATGGCCCGTGCGTCACCCCGGCCGACTAGCCTGGACGCCACAGGTGGTGATGCTGTTGGCAAGCGTCGCACTGCTGGTCACCGCATGCGGCGGTGACAGCGGTGATTCCGGCTCGGGCACCGGCCCGGGCGGTGCCGCCACGTCCACCACCCGCTTGCTGGAAAGTGCCCCGGCGCCCGA
The DNA here is from genome assembly GCF_042672265.1 of Nocardia sp. NPDC127526. Taxonomy (NCBI): domain Bacteria; kingdom Bacillati; phylum Actinomycetota; class Actinomycetes; order Mycobacteriales; family Nocardiaceae; genus Nocardia; species Nocardia sp. NPDC127526. The sequence goes on from NZ_JBHXVO010000005.1 coordinate 149,150, forward strand.
TCCCACCACCGCCGAAGGCGTCGCCGTGGCGGCGTTGCAGCAGATCTACACCTGGAATCCGGCCACCGAGACCCCGGGCGCGGCCCTGGAGCGGGCTCGGAAATGGCTGGGTCCCACCCTGATCCGTACACTGGATACACCACCCACCGGCGTCGAAACGCCGAAGCCGTCACTGCAGTGGGCCGATTGGGGGAAGGCCGGCGCGCACGTCGAGGCGTTCACGTTCGCGTCCGGGGAGAAAGCGCCCAACGGCACGGATCCGAACCGGCAGCAGTACAAGATCGGTATCGAGCAGACGGTCGTCTATCCGGACGGACGGCGCGAACCACTACCGCCGGCCACGGTTGTCGCCACCGTCGTGCGCAGCACCGCCGGCGGCACCTGGCTGCTGGACGAATTCCGTTGAGCGGCAACGACACACAGGTCATCCCAGGAGGCTGAAGATGGCGAAGAAACCGGTGAAGGACCCGGCCGATCCCGGTCCCGATACCACCCTGTACATCATCTACGCGTGCTTCGTGATCTTCGGAACCCTGTGGCTCGCCTTGCATCTGGGCAATCTGCTGTCCTCGCCCAAGCAGGATGTCCCGATCAACCCCATTGCCATCGGCGTGGATCTGGCCAAGGGCAATCTGACCTGGCCCACCGCCGCCACCGTCATCGTGGTGGCCATCATCCTCGCCGGTGTGGCCTGGATCTGGCTGCGCCGCCGGATGAAGGCGCGCGCCCAGGTGGGCCGGCTCGCGGTGGACGACAAGGCCGACTACATGGGCAATGGCGGCGCCATCGCGGCGCTCACCGAAGCCGGCGTGCGGGCCAAGGCCGAGCAGCTCGGCATGCGCCTGGGCCGCGAGGACATGCCCGGCGTGCCCATCGGCATGTCGGTCTCCGATCGCGTCATGCTCTACGGCTCCTACGAGGATCTGCACGTCGACATCTGGGGCCCGCGCCAGGGCAAGACCACCTCCCGCGTGGTCCCCGCCATCCTGTCCGCCATCGGCCCGGTGCTGGTCACCTCCAACAAGCGCGACGTCGTGGACGCCACCCGCGATGTGCGCGACCACAAGGGCAGCCCCATCTTCATCTTCGACCCGCAGGACATCGCCTACGACCCGAAGAACCCGGATGACAAGGCGCGCAACTGGTTCTGGGATCCCCTCGCCTGGGTGGACGCCCGCAGCAGCGGCTGCGAGATGCGCGCCGCCCGCCTGGCCGGCCACTTCGCCGACGGCGACGACGGCGGCGGCACCGTCTCCACCTCCACCGACACCTACTTCGACCAGGAAGCCGAAGACCTCCTATCCGGCCTGTTCCTGGCGGCCGCGGTGGACGATCGCCCCATCACCCAGGTCTGGGAGTGGGTCACCAACCCGCAGGACACCGAACCCATCGAATTGCTGCGCCGCACCGGCCGATTCCACTTCATGGCCTCGGGCCTGGCCCAGCAGTACAACGTGGACGAGCGCACCCGCTCCGGCGTCTTCGGCACCGCCAAGAAGATGGTGCGCTGCCTCAAGCTGTCCAATGTGCACCGCTGGATCACCCGCGAATTCGGCGGCGAGCAGTTCGACGAACTCGCCTTCATCCGCGACAACGGCACCCTGTACTGCCTCTCGCTGGAAGGCCGCGGTTCGGCCGCGCCGCTGGTCAGCGCCCTCACCGAGGCCGTCATCGACGTCGCCATGCGGGAAGCCTCCCGCTCGCACGGCGGCCGCCTGGAGATCCCGCTGCTGGCGGTGCTCGACGAGGCCGCCAATGTGGTGCGCTGGAAGGATCTGCCCAAGCAGTACAGCCACTTCGGCTCGCGCGGCATCGTCGTCATGACGGTGCTGCAGTCCTGGGCCCAGGGCGCGCGCTGCTGGGGCGTCGACGGCATGGAAGCTCTCTGGGCCGCGGCCAATATCAAGGTCCTCGGCAGCGGCGTGGACGACACCAAGTTCCTGCAGGAGCGCTCCGAGGCCATCGGCGAATACGACAGCGTGTCCTCCTCGGTCTCGGAATCCAAGGGCGGCAAGAGCTATTCGCGCTCGCTGGGCTCGTCCAAGACGTTCAATGTGCACGCCCTCGCCACCCTGCCGCGCGGGCGTGCCATCGTGTTCTCCTCCGGCACCCCGGCCGTGCTCGTGCGCACCGTGCCGTGGTGGGAGGGTGACTACGCGGAGGACGTGAAAAGGTCCATCGCACACCATGATCCGTCACCGCGTCGCAAGACCGAGATCAAGGATCTGATCGGCGCGCCGTCGCTGATCAAAGCGGAGCCGGCGACCGACGCCGGGCAAATCGAGGAGGTCAAGCCGCTGTGAGCGAGCGTGCGAGCGAACCATTAACACAGCGTGCTTCACTCGTGGGTGCGCCGAGCGTCAGCGAGGCGCGCCCATGAGTGACCAGCAGCAGAAACCAATGGTCTACGCGAGCGTCGTCGAGTTCGTGGAGAACTATCTGAGCCTGGTGTACCGGCGGCAGGTGACCGACATCAGCGATACCGTGTGGTGCCCGGAATGGTGGAAGCACGCGGAGGCGGTGGCCCGGCTGGATGCCATGTGGCGGGCGTGGGAGCACTACCGGCTGGACGGCAAGACCGGGCTGAGCGTGTGGTTCCTCGACCACGCCGATCCGCACATGGCCAAACTGTTCGACCCCAAGGGGCCGTTCAAGTACTGCAGTGTGCGCAACGGGCACAAGGACATGCTCACACCGCTGCCGTTGAAGTCCCCGCAACAGGGGCTGTTCAGCAATCCGGCCGCGCCGATGGGCGATTACCCGAGCTGACCGAGCCGATGTCGTGCGGCTCCCCGGAGCCGCACGATAAAGCCGTTCGATTCAGGACGTTCGATTCAGGAACGGACGCGCTGCAGTCCGCGGGCTTCCACCTCGCGGGCGCGGCGCTGAGCGACCGCGGCTTCCTGCTCCCGGGCGCGCACGGCCTCGGCGGCCGACTGGGCCTGCCCGACCTCCAGCAGCATTCGTACCGCGGCCAGTTCGGGCGCGATCCCCATGCGGGAAAGATGCTGTGCCAGAGCGGTTCGGCGCTCCACCGAGTCGTATCGGACCAGGGATTTGTTCACTGCGGCCTGGGTGGCGGCCATACGCGTGGCCTCGGCCTGAGCGGCGAACCGGTCCTTCTCCAGGGATACGCCCTTGTCCAGGGGCGGCCTCTCGATCATCTTGGCGAGTTCGAGATTGCGCGGGTCCTTGGCCTTGGCGTCCGCGGCCTCGCGGAGCTGGAGCTCCCGGGCCTGCTTCTGCCGGGCTTCGGTGGCCTTCGCGCGGCCTTCCGCCTCTTTCTGGCCACGTTCCCGGGTGCGCAACGCGACAAGTGTCGCGAGCTGCAACATTTGCCTCATCATCGCCGCTGTTTCGCGGCCGATGTCGTCGAGTTCCTCGGCCATTGCCTGCTCCCCGATGCTGCAGTGATCACTATGGATGATTGTGGTGCTTCGTCATGAACATCGCCACACGAACGGTAATTCGGGTAGCCATGTCCCGCCTGCAACGTGGACACCGGGAGTATGTGGGGGCGTGGGAGGGTCCGTTGGGGGTCACCCGGTGGGCCGTACTACGCCACTTCGTACTCCGTTCTACGAGGTTACCAGCGAAAACTCGGAAACTGCCGTACGCGAGCGTCGCGATCCAGCATAACTCTCACAATTCCGGCACTGAACGGAAAAGTTCGGATTTTCTTTGGTTAGGAAAGCCTTACACCGAACGTTCGGCGGCTCCTGGACGGGTGACCGGCCGAAAAATGAACGGGCCCGACCTCACCGTGACACGGCGGATGCCACATCGCGACGTCGGGCCCGAAAGACCGTGCTGGTCAGTTGATTTGGACCGATTGGATGGTCACATCGGTGGCCGGTTTGCCGTCCGAGGCGCCACCGGTCACGCCCGCCTGGGCGATCTTGTCGAGGGTGGCCAGACCGGCCTCGTCGACGGTGCCGAAGATGGTGTACTGCGGCGGCAGCTGCGAATCGCCGTAGACCAGGAAGAACTGGCTGCCATTGGTGCCCGGCCCGGCATTGGCCATGGCCAGCACGCCGCGCTTGTAGTCGACGGGGAACTGCGAGGCCTGATCATCGGCCGCGTACTGATCGGTCGGGTATTCGTTGTCGAACTCGTATCCCGGGCCGCCCATGCCGGTACCGCTGGGATCACCGCACTGCAGCACCTGCAGGCCCTTGCCGGTGGTCATGCGGTGGCAGCTGGTGCCGTCGAAGAAATTCTGCTTGGCCAGCGACTCGAAGGAGTTCACCGTGCACGGCGACTCACCGGCATTGAGGTTCAGGCCGATCTCGCCGGCGCTGGTCACCATGGTGGCCTTGGCGTTCGTGGCGGTCGACATCTCCGCGCCCGGCTTGCTGACCTGCTTGTCCGACGGCCGCTGCGAATCGCGGTAGTCGCAGGTGACCGAGGCGGGCTTGGCCTTGGCGGCCGGCGGCGGGGCCGAGGACAGCGAGGCTTCCGGAGTGCTGGTGTCCGTGGCGGAGGTGGAGGCGTTGTCATCCCCTCGCGTCAGGAAGTAAAGGGTGGCCCCGGCCGCGACGACCACCACGACGCCGAGAGCCGACGCGGCGATCGTCATCTGCTTGCGCTTGCGTGCGCGCTGGGCGCGGTTCTCCAGTTGACGCTCCAGCTTCCGTTTCGCCGCAGCGCGTCGCTGTTCATTGCTCGGCACTAGCCAGTCCCTCCGTATCGGTTGCTTCCGGCTTAAGAGTGTGCCATCCCTTCCTGAGCAGCTCCTATATAACCGTCACGCGCCTCGCGCGCGGGCCCATGGATAACCGGTTGGACTTGCGAGGCGGCCGTGGGGAAAACTTATCGGCGTGACCAAGACCAGCAGCTTCAGTGCCCCGAGGGGGGTCCCCGACTATCTGCCGCCCACATCCGCGGAGTTCGTCGCCGTGCGCGACGCGCTGATTCGCTCCGCGCATCTGGCCGGATACGGGCTGATGGAGCTGCCGGTCTTCGAGGAGACCGCCCTGTTCGCCCGCGGCGTGGGCGAGTCCACCGATGTCGTGTCCAAGGAGATGTGGACCTTCGCCGACCGCAATGGCGAGAGCTTCACGCTGCGGCCCGAGGGCACCGCCGGCGTCATGCGCGCGGTCATCGAACACAATCTCGACCGCGGCTCACTGCCGGTGAAGGTGTACTACTCCGGCCCGTTCTTCCGCTACGAACGCCCGCAGAAGGGGCGCTACCGGCAGCTGCAGCAGGTCGGCGTGGAAGCCATCGGCGTGGACGACCCGGCCCTCGACGCCGAGGTCATCGCCATCGCCGACGCCGGATTCCGTTCGCTGGGGTTGACCGACTTCCGGCTGGAGCTCACCTCCCTCGGCGACGAGACCTGCCGCCCGCAGTACCGGGAACTGCTGCAGGAATTCCTGCTCGGGCTGCCGCTCGACGAGGAGACCCGCCGCCGGGCGCAGATCAACCCGCTGCGCGTGCTCGACGACAAGCGCCCCGAGGTCAAGGAGATGACCGCGGACGCACCGCTCATGATCGACCACCTGTCCGAATCCGCCAAGGCGCACTTCGACCAGGTGCTCGGCCTGCTCGACGCGCTCGGCGTGCCGTACGTGGTGAACCCGCGCATGGTCCGCGGCCTGGACTACTACACGAAGACCACCTTCGAATTCGTGCACGACGGCCTGGGCGCGCAGTCCGGCATCGGCGGCGGCGGCCGCTACGACGGGCTCATGGCCGAACTCGGCGGCCAGCCGCTGTCCGGCATCGGCTTCGGCCTCGGCGTGGACCGCACCGTGCTGGCCCTGGAAGCCGAGGGCAAGTCCGCCACCGACGGCACCCGCGTCGACGTCTTCGGCGTCCCGCTCGGCGATATCGCCAAACAGCGCCTGGTGGTGCTGGCCGCACAGCTGCGCGCCGCCGGCATCCGCACCGACCTCGCCTACGGCGGCCGCGGAGTGAAGGGCGCCATGAAGGCCGCCGACAAGTCCGGGGCGCGCATCGCCCTGGTGCTCGGCGATCGCGAGGTGGCCGAAGGCGAGATCGGGTTGAAGGACCTGCGCACCGGCGAACAGCGCCAGGTCCCCCTCGGCGAGGCCGTCGCCCAGGTGTCGGCCGCCCTTGCGGGCGAACAGGACTGAGCACCCGCGGCGGGCCAACCGGTCCCGACTACCGCGATCAGCGTGACAGCACACTCCGTATGACTACTGCACACCCCATATACGGGGTGTGCAGTAGCCAGAAGGGGTGTGCAGTCGGCGTTAGCCGGAAATCGTGTTGGTGACCTGGCCGGGCGATGTCAAGCTGAGGCATGGGAGTTGCGCTTGTTCTCGGTCTGGTCGTCGTTGGGTTCGTGCTTTTCGCGGTGTTCTCCTCGTACAACACCTTTGTCCGGCAGCGGCATACGATCGAGGAGTCGTGGCGGCAGGTCGATGTGGAGTTGCAGCGGCGGCATGATCTGATTCCCAATCTCGTCGAAACCGTGCGCATTGCGGCGCAATTCGAGCAGCAGGCGCTGCTGGCCGTGGTGGATGCGCGGGCGGCGGCCATGCGGGGGCGGGAAGCGCCGGAGGTCGGTCGCGGGCATCAGGCGCAGCTGGAATCCGCGCTGAGCGGCGCGTTGCGGGGAGTGTTCGGGTTGGCGGAGGGCTATCCGCAGCTGCGGTCGAACCGGAACTTCCTGCATTTGCAGCAGCAGCTCGCCGAGACCGAGGATCGGATCGCGGCGGGGCGGCGGTTCTTCAACGGCAATGTGCGGCAATACAATACGCGATTGCAGACCATGCCATCGAGGTTCACCGCCGAGATGTTCTCGTTCGCTCCGGCCGAGTACTTCGAGCTTGCCGACGGGCAGGCCCGCCAGGTGCCGCAGATCGGGGGAGTGTGGCACCAGGGCCGGCCGCCGTATCCGCCCCAGGCGCCACAGCAAGCCCCGCACCGGTATCCACAGCAGCCCATCCCGCCCGCGCACTGACGACGGTCATGGATCTGTTCTCCGCGTGGCTGCTCTGCCCGCTCATATGCCTCGCGGTGATTGCCGTCGCCGTGGCGAATGCCACGCAGCGGGACAACGCCCGGCAGCTCGACATAGCGCGCCGCCACGAGTGGGCACAGCGCAACGGCCTGCACTACACGCCCGACGACCGCAGTATCGAAGCGCTTTCGGCCCGACCACCCTTCGGCACCGGCAGCCATCGGATCGGACACGACGTATTCCGCGGCGACCACCGGGGGCGGGCGCTGGTCTTCGGGGAGTACCGCTACACCACCAACCACGACGACTCGACCACTGTCCACGTCTGGCAGTTCGTCGCCCTGGCGCTACCCGCGCCCCGCCCCTGGCTGAGCGTCAGCCGGGCGACCGGCGGCGGGTTGTTCTCCCGCCGCCGCAAGGGACTGCAACTGGAGAGCCAGGAGTTCAACGACCGCTTCCGAATCGACACCGGCAGTGAGCGTTTCGCCTACGACGTGCTCAACCCGCGCACCATGGAATGGCTACTGGCCGACATCCGCGCCAACACCGTCGGATTCCGCTTCGAAGGACAGTGGGCGATCACGGTGCGCGAGGGCGTCCTGCGGCCGGAAGAAGTGAAGTTCTATGCCGACTTCCTGCACGACGTGATCGGGCTCGTCCCGGATTTCGTGTGGCGGTATTGAGCACCCGCAGCGGATTCCGGTGGGTCGGGTTCGACCGTTGTCTCGCCTAGTTCCACGAGATCGGGGCATACGCGCTAGGTTTCTCCGGTGGCTGAACACGATGCTCCCGAACCCGCCGATGAGGTCGGGCTCGATCTCATTGCGCCCGAGATGTACGCGCCGGCGCTGCGGCGGCTGGCCCTGGCCGCGCTCGGGGTCGGGGTCGGTGTGGGGCTGCTGCTCGCGCTGGTGGTGAGCTGGCCGTGGGCCCTCGCGGCGGGCATTGTGCTGGGCGCACCGACCGCGCTGTATGCGATCGGGGTGCAGCGGCGGCGGATCTGGTTGTCCGGCACCGTGATTCGAGCACGGACCTGGCTGGGGGAGGCGCGGCTGGATCTGGCGGCGGCGACCGGGGTGGAGATCCTGGTGTATCCGGCGCGGTTGAGCCGGGTGGTGCTGCGGGTGACCGCGGGGCCGGATACGCGCATCGTGCCGCTGGCCATGTACACCGATTCCGGGAGCGGGCGGGAACTGCACATTCTGGGGCTGCGCAAGCTCGCCGACGCGCTGGCGGCCTGCCCACTGGCGGCGGCACTGTCGGTGTCGGGAGTACTGGTGCAGCAACTGCGCGCCGAGGCCCGCGACGCGGCGGCGGAGGAGCGGCCGCTGTACCGGGCCATGCAGTTGGTGCGGGATCGGGACGTGGTCTCGATGGTGGTACTCAGCGACGCCGACATTGCGCAGCTCGCGCGCTGAGGACGCCGACATCGCCCAGCTGGCGCGCTGAGCATGTAGGCCGAGGTCACCCCCCCCTGTCATCCCGGCGTGCTTTTGGCCGGGATCTCTGACGACGGGGTGGATTCCGGCCAAAAGCGCGCCGGAATGACGAGGAGACGCGCCCGAATGACGAGGAGAACTCTCCGACCAGGCGCTCAGCCGCCCTGCCCGTTCCCTCTCAGCGATCGGCCGCCGACAGTGCGATCTTGGCATTGCGGCCGGGACGTTCGCTGGCGGCGGCGGCTTCGGCGGCGGCTTGCAGCGGGAAGGCCGTCTCGACCTCGAGTTGCAGAGCGCCGCGGGCGGCCAGCTCCACGAGTTCGGTGATCAGGCGGCGACGGTCGGCGGCGCCGATCTCCTCGGCGCGCTTGGAGCCCCAGAAACCTTTGACCACAGCCTGTTTGAAGATCATCTTGCCCGGGTCGATCACCAGCGGCTGGCCGGAGAGGGCGCCGAAGGAGATCAGTTCGCCCCGGGGGCCCAGCAGGGCGAGCAGGTCATTGACGGCGCGGCCGCCGACCTGGTCCACGGCGCGTGCGATGGGAGCGCCCGCGGTGGCGGCGGTGGCCTGCTCGAGCCAGTCGGCGGACTCGGTGTCGAAGACCGGGGTGAATCTCAAGTCCTGCAACGTTTTCTGGGACTCGGGGCTGCGGACCAGGTTGAGCACGTTGATGCCGCGCTGGCGGGCGAGCACGTTGAGCAGCCGGCCGACCGCGCCATTGGCGGCATTGACCGTGATCCATTCGCCGGCAGCGACATTCAGATCTTCCAGCAGCATGAGCGCACTCAGCGGCATGGCCAGCAACTGGCTCGCGGTGGCGTCGGACACCGTGTCGGGCACCGGGATGACCGCGGCGGCGGGGGCCAGGAAGTATTCCGCCCACGCGCCTTGAATGCCCGAAACCGTCACGCGCTGACCGACTTCCAGCCCCGTGACGTCCGAACCCACGGCGTGGATGCGGCCGACGGCCTCGGTGCCGGGGATGGCGGGCAGCGGCGGGCGATAGCCGTATACGCCACGAATAATGGCCAGATCATGATTGTGGATCGGCGCGAGGATCAGCTCGATCCGCACCTCGTTCGGGCCGGGCTCGGGCATCGGCCGCTCGGTCGCGACCAGCACGTCCTTGGGCTCGCCGAACTGTTCGATGGTTACCGCACGCATTCTCCGCTCCTTCCGCTCAGTCTTCGGCGACCAGGACCTGGACGTCGATATTGCCGTGCACCGCATTGGAATACGGGCACACCTGGTGCGCCGCGTCGGCCAGCGCCCGCACCTGATCGAGCGGCAGGTGCGGCAGCGAGACCTCGAGGGTCACCGCCAGCTGAAAGCCGCCCTTGTCATTGGGGCCGATGCCGACCTTCGCGCCGACGGCGGAATCGGTCATATCGGCCTTGGCCTTGGTGCCGACCAGGCGCAGCGCGGAATGGAAGCACGCCGCGTACCCGGCGGCGAACAGCTGCTCGGGATTGGTGCCTTCGCCATTGCCGCCCAATTCCTTCGGCGTCGACAGGTGCGCGTCGATCTTGCCGTCGGTGGTGCGGGTGCGGCCGTTGCGGCCGTCACCGGTGGCCAGCGCCTCGGCGGTGTACAGGACCTTCATTCAGCTCTCCTCGGAATGGTTCAGCGCCCGCGTGATGCGGCGCAGGGTGTCGCGCAGGGCGACCAGTTCGTCCACCGACAGCCCGGTGGCCTCGGCCATCTGCGCGGGAATATCGCAGGCCCGATCGCGCATGTCGCGACCGCGCTCGGTCAGCCGGATCTCGACCCGCCGCTCGTCGGCGGCCGAGCGCCTGCGCTCGACCAGGCCCGCCGCCGCCAGCCGTTTCAGCAGCGGCGACAGCGTGCCGGAGTCCAGCGCCAGCGCCGTGCTCAGGTCACCGACAGTGCGCTCATCGCGTTCCCACAGCGTCAGCATCACCAGATACTGCGGATAGGTCAGGCCGAGCGCCTCCAGCTTCGGGCGATAGGCGGCGGTCATGGCCCGCATCGCCTCATAGAGCGGGAAGCACACCTGCTGCTCGAGCGCCATCGGATCGGCCATACCAAGACTGTAGACAGCAATTCAGTTGTGCACAATCTAATTGTGCGTGGCGGTAATCACCCGTCAGGAATCGAGAAGCGCCAGGCGCGGGGCGGCACATAGCGTTACTGCCATGAACATCACCGCTGATCAGAACACCATCGACGCCGTCACCCTGGAGGTGACCGATCCCGCGGCCGCCGCGGCCTTCTACCACGCCGCATTCGGTCTCGGCGACAAGTTGCGCTTCCGCGCCACCGACTCCCCCACGTCCGGTTTCCGCGGCTACATCCTCTCCCTGGTCGTATCCCAGCCGAGCACCGTCGACAGCCTCATCGGCACCGCCCTCGATGCGGGCGCGACCACGCTCAAGCCCGCCAAGAAGAGCTTCTGGGGTTACGGCGGCGTCATCCAGGCGCCGGATGGGGCGATCTGGAAGATCGCGACCTCGGCGAAGAAGGACACCGGCCCGGCCACCCGCGAGATCGACGATTTCGTGGTGCTGCTCGGCGTCGGCAATGTGAAGGCGACCAAGCAGTTCTATATCGACCACGGGCTGACCGTGGCGAAGAGCTTCGGCAGTAAGTACGTCGAGTTCGCCGCGCCGTCCTCGGCGGTCAAGCTGGCGCTGTACGGGCACCGCGCGGCGGCCAAGGATGCCGGGGTCGCGCCGGAGGGCAGCGGATCGCATCGGATCGTCCTCGGCGGTCGCGGCGGCTCCTTCACCGATCTGGACGGTTTCGCCTGGGAGACGGTCTGACCGCGGGTGCGGATCGGGGACCCCCACCCAGGTGGTGATTCGTTCACCCTCGAGGGAGCGATCGCAGCACTCGGGGTCCTGATATCGGCGAACGTTCCGGCGGACAGTGGGAAGTCACAGCCCACCGAACCCGGAGCCCGCCATGCCGACCATCCGCACGATCGCCACCGCGACCGAGCGCCGAGCCACGGTCATGACGAAGGATGGTGTGGCGCTTGCCGTTCGCAGCTACGGGCCGCGCGAGGCCGACCTCACGGTCGTGCTGGTGCACGGCCACTGCATGCGCACCGAATCCTGGTCCGATGTGCGCGACGCGCTGCTGCGGCAGTATTCCGGCGCCCGGATCGTCTGCTACGACCATCGCGGCCACGGCGACTCCACCACCGCCGCGCCGCAGACCTACACCATCGAGCGGCTCGGCCAGGACCTGCGTGAGGTGCTCGATGCCGTGGCTCCCATCGGACCGGTCGTCCTCGTCGGCCATTCGATGGGCGGCATGACCGTGCTGACCTACGCCCAGCAGAATCCGCACGAGATCGGCGCCCGTATTGTCGGCGCCGCGCTCATCGCCACCGCCGCGAGCGGGCTCGCCGACGCGGGCTTCGGCCGGCTGCTGCGCCACCCGCTGGTCTCGCTGTTCCAGGCCGCCGTCCGCCGCGCCCCCAACCTCATGCGGCACGCGAAACTGCTGGCCTGCAAGGTCTTCTCGCCCATCATCCGGATCGCCGAATTCGGCGACCGCCAGGTCAGTCCCCGCATCGTCGCCCTGTTCAACGCCATGCACAATGCGACACCGATCCTGACGATGGCGACCTTCCTCAGCGCCCTCATCGACTTCGACCGCACCGATGCGCTCCCGGTCCTGTCCAGGATTCCGACGCTGGTCCTGTGCGGTTCCGCGGATCTGATGACCCCGCCCTCGCATTCCGTCGCGACGGCGGCGGGCATCGACTACTCGGATCTCGTTCTGCTGGAAGGGGCCGGTCACTCGGTGATCCTCGAACAGCCGGTGCACGTCGCGCAGGCCATTGTCCGGCTGTTGACGCGGGCGAACGCCACATCCGAGCTCGGGCTACTGCGAGTGGCCTGAAGTCCGCACTCTCACTTGGCGTCTCCGTAGCACTCCACCACGGCCGTGGTGAAGGGGAAGCGCACCGGGGTGGGGCCGAACGCGATACGGCCCGCGTTGTCGGCGGCGGTGGCGATCGCCGCGGCGACGGTGTCGGCCTCGTCCTCCGGGCAGTGCACGATGACCTCGTCGTGCTGGAAGAAGACCAGTTCGCCGCGCAGGCCGGCGCGGGACATGGTGTGGCGCAGGCCCGCCAGGACCAGGAGGGCCCAGTCGGCGGCGCTGCCCTGGACGACGAAGTTGCGGGTGAAGCGGCCGCGGGCGCGCGCTCTGGGGGTGCTGCTGTAGGCGCCGGCGTTTTCGTCGTCGTCCGACTGGTCGGCGGTGGCGGAGAGCGGAGGGCAGGTGCGGCCCAGCCAGGTTCGGACCAGGCGGCCTTCCTCCCCGGCGCGGGCGGCGTCGTCCACGTAGGCCATGGCGGCCGGGTAGCGGCGGCGGAGTTCGGCCATGTGGGTGAGGGCGTCGCCGGAGGTCTGGCCGTAAATGGCGCCCAGCATGGCGATTTTGGCTTGGGCGCGGTCGCCGCCGAAGGCGCGGGCGGCGAGGTCGGCGTAGAGGTCCTCGCCGCGCCCGGCCACCTCCATCAGTCCCGGATCGCGCGAGATCGCCGCGAGGATGCGGGGTTCCATCTGGTCGGCGTCGGCGACCACCAGCCGCCAGCCGGGATCGGCGCGGATGGCCTGGCGGACCACCTTCGGAATCTGCAGTGCGCCACCGCCATTGGTGGTCCAGCGGCCGGTGACCGTCCCGCCGGGTAGGTATTCGGGGCGGAAGCGGCCGTCGTGGACCCACTGTTCGAGCCAGGACCAGCCGTGGGCGGTGTAGAGGCGGTAGAGGGATTTGTAGGCCAGCAGGGGCGCTATCGCGGGGTGGTCGATCTCCTGAAGTTCCCACTTCCGCGTCGATGACAATGAGATACCCACGCGGGCGAAGGCTTTGACAATGTCATTGGGGAGATCCGGGCGCACGCGCACGCCGCCGCCGAAGGCGCGTGACACTTCGTCGGCCAGCTCCACCATCCGGCGCGGTTCCCCGCCCGCGATGCGCTCACCCAGCATTCCGTCCAGCAGCTCCCGGTGCACGTCCGCGCGCCACGGGATTCCGGCGCGCTGCATTTCCGTGGCGACCAGCATGCCCGCCGATTCGGCGGCGAGCAGCAGCCGCATGCGCTCGGGGTGCTCGGTTTTCGCCGTGCGGGCCACCTGATCGGCGTAGACCTCGAGCAGCGCGGTGAATTCGTCGGTGCCGGACGGCAGCGGCACCGGGCCCGATTCGAACAGTGAGGGCTGGGTGTCGGCGGCGCGGGCGGGCGCGTCGGGCGGGACGGGCAGGTTGTGCAGCCGCGCCCAGGCCGCCGGCAGGGAGCGGGCCTGCCCGGACTGGCCTTCCTCATGGCCGATCAGCAGCGCCTCCGCGGCCTCGATGTCGTAGCAGCGCTCGACCCGCACGCCGGCGGCCAGCAGGCGACGGTGGATCTCGGTGGTGGAGCGCCAGACCCAGCGCTCCACCTCGGGACGCGCACGCACCGCATCGGCGAGCGACGGTTCGCGGACCACCGGACCCGCGGGGCGGCCGTCCTGATCGAGCGGGCACAGCCGCGCACCCCCGTCGCCCGTTTCCGCCACCGCCCATCGCATGTTCCAGAGTCTCGCATCGGGCACGGACATATTCGGACAGCGACGGCGGTGACGGCCGCGAAACGGCTGCGATCAGCGCTTCCGCGCCGGGCGTGCGATGCGGACGCGCTTGTCGGCCGGCGCGTTCTCGATATCGTCGAGTTGCGCGATGATGGTGGCGCGCAGCTCGTCGTAGTCGTCGAACGAGTAGTCGTTGAACAGCGTGTAGCCCGTCCACATCAGGTTCGCGCATACACGGGCGGGCACGCTGCCGGTCTGCGCGCCCATGCCGACCAGCGCCACCGAGGTAATGCTGCCGGGCTTGTCCCTGTTCTGCCGGTGGATGGCCTGGAATCCGGCGGCGCACGCCAAGGCCACATTCAAGGTGGCGCTGACGTTCTCGACGGAGGCTTCCATGGTGGGCGTCGAGATCAGGAACTTCGGGTTGATCGCCCCCGACGACACGCACACCGCGCTGCCGATGGGAAGCCGGCCCGCGAACTCGTCGCGGATCGCCCGCTGCACGCGCAACTGGATGCCCGCGCCCAGATGCCGCTTGATGACCGCGTCGACGCCGCCGTCCATGCGCCCCCGGGAGTTGGTCGGCGTGACCCAGGCGTCGACCTGTTCGTCGAGAATCGAACCCTTGCGGATCTCGATCTCGGGATGGTCGGCGAACGCCGCCCGCCACGCCTCGACAACCTTCGGGTTGATATCGGTCAACACCACTCGCAGCGGCGTGTTCACGGTCATGGTCAACTCCATTCGACATGTGGTCCTGCAACCGTTCCCGACGCTAGCGCGACCCACCGACATGTCCTCTGGCAGAGCGGATTCCGTGTCAGACCGATGCCCTATAGTGCCGAGCCGTGAGCACGAACGACCCGCTGGCCCTGGCCGAATTGTTCGACGGCGGCGGCGAACCCTGGCTGCCATTGCTGAAACCGGTGATCGAGGCGCAACCGAACGCGCCCATGTTCATCGGCCCGAATCGGGGCCCGCAGGTCGTCCCGGTCCGGGAGTTGACCTTCCAGGCGCTCAAACCGAATCCGCCGCACAAGTGGAAGGTGGTCGTCTTCGGCCAGAATCCGTATCCGCGGCCGGAGAGCGCCACCGGAATCGCCATGTTCGACAACACCTTCCACGATTGGAAGGACAGTCAGTTCGGGCGGGTCATCAGCATTCGCTGCATTATCAAAGCGGCGGCGATGTGGAAGTACGGCATCCCGAAGAAGACCCCGATCGCCGATATCCGCAAACTCCTGCGCGAGCAGGACGCCGTGCAGCCGCCGGAATGGTTCCAGGCCATGCTCACCCAGGGCGTGCTGCTGCTCAACGCCTCGCTCACCGCCAGCGGTGACGGCGCGCTGGCCACCGATCAGCACACCGCGTTCTGGCGGCCGGTCGCCGAGCGGATCATCGAAGAGATCCTGCGCGCCAAGCAGAATGCCGACGAGGCCGACCGCGGCGTCGTCTTCGCGTGGTGGGGCGCGCACGCGCGCAACCTGAAAAACGTTGTCCTGAAACTGCAGAAGAAGTATCCCGGCGTCGACGTCCGGCACGTGGATCACGCCAATCCCGCGGCGCAGGGCGACATCTTCTGCAACGGTGATCATTTCGGCACCGTGAACGCGGCACTGGCGGCCCAGGGTCTCGACGAGATCGACTGGCTGCCGAGCACCGGATGGAACACCGCCGCCGCGGCCGCCGACGATCACGCCGAGCGCATGGGCGCGTTCATCGCCTCCACCATGGAATTGCACCAGCTCTATCTCGACCGGCTCGCGAGCGTCAAGGACGAGGGTCTCGTCCTGCCCGAGATCACCGGCGTCTTCGACACACCGCTCATGGATTTCCGCGACGCCATCGCCCCCGTCGCCAGACTGCTGTCGGGTCTCGACCGCTATGCCGCGCTGTCCCACGACTTCGGCAAGCGCCGCGCCGATCAGGCGTCGGAGAGCCTGACCGCCGACGCCATCGCCGCCCTCTACCTCTACACCTGCGAGTCCGCGTTCTACCGGGAGATCAATGCCGTGCTGCGCTCGGCCGACCGGGCGCGCCTCACCCCGTACCTCCCCTATCTCCGGCTGCTGTTCTCGGCCGTCTCGGGCCTGCCCGCCCGCAGTGAACCCTTGTGGCGCGGCGTCTCCCTGGACCTGCGCCGTCAATACCCGAAGGGCCGCACCGTGACCTGGTGGGGCGTGTCCTCCTGCACCTCCGAACCCGCGGTGGCGCGCTCGTTCCTCGGAAGCCGCGGCAAGCGAACGCTTTTCGAAGTGCACCCGGCGCGGGCCGTGAGCATCCGCAATTTCTCGGCCTTCACCGGTGAAGAGGAATTCATCCTCCTGCCGGGCACCCAACTCGAGGTCACGGACGTCAAGGCCGAGCGCAGCGGCCTGTGCACAGTGCGGCTGACCGAATCGGCGAAGCAACCCCTGGTGTCCTGAACCCTTGCCCGGAGCCATTGGCGAAGTCGGCGTTCCGCGAGGACACTGAAAAAAGTAGCGCCGACTTCGTCCCCAGGAGCAGATGCGATGGCAACCAACGGCCCGTTCGGGATCGATCCGGAAGAATTCGAACGAGCCCTGCGCGAGGCGGGCATCGAGGTCCGCGACCTGATCGCCAAGGCCGGCGAATACATCGACCGCACCAGCGCCAACCCCCTCGGCTCCCTGTTCTCCCAATTCATCCAGCCCGAACGCACCCGCCCCCCGAAATCCGAAGGCGAGACCACCGGCGAAACCGGCAGCGGCGTCTGGGCCATCTACACCCTCGACGACACCGGCGCCGCCCGCGTCGACCAGGTCTTCCCCACCGAACTCGAAGCCCTGCGCGCCCACCGCGACAACACCGACGAACGCCGCCGCGTCCGCTTCCTCCCCTACGGCGTCCCCGCCAGCGTGCTGGACGCGACCTGATCAGCGCGAGGCCGATTCCGGGCCGCCGTCGGCAATCGAGTCCAGAATCGCCGCCGCGTGGTCGACGAACAGGAGATGACCCGTGCCCGGGATGATGTCGAGCCGGCGGTTCGGCAGGGCGTCGGCGAGCCGGCGGGCATCGGCCACCGGAACGTTCGCGTCGTCGTCGCCGTGCCAGATGTGAACCGGCACAGTGATGTCGGCGGGATCGAAGCCCCAGGGGCGGCCGAAGAGGGCCTGCATGTCCGCTGCCACGCCCCGGCTGCCCTGAGCGAAGGCCATGTGGACATTGTCGGCGATCTTGCCGAGCAGTTCTTCATCGTCGGCGATTCGGGCGCGATCGGTCGGCGACATTCGCGCGATGAGCGCCATGAGGCCGCGCGGCTTCCGGGTCACCGCGGCCATACGGGCCGACACCGGCCGGGCCAGGAATGGGAAGCGCCGCAATATCATCAGGCCGCCCGCGGGTTTGCTGCCATCGACATTCGCATCGCCGCTGCGCTCATCGAACGGGGCGGGCGAACTCACCAGGACAGCACTGCTGACGCGGTCGGGGATGCGCCGGGCGCAAGCCATCGCATAGGGGCCGCCGCCGGAAGCGCCCAGCACCGCGAAACGATCCAGCCCGAACCCATCGGCCACCTCGGCCACGGTGTCGGCCCAGTCGATGACCCGCCGGCGCGTTGCCATGCCCGACAGCCCGATACCGGGCCGATCGATGGCGATGAGCCGCACACCCGCCGCCACCGCCGCGGCCTCGGCGAAGGCGGCAGCCTCGACATGCGAGCCCGGAGCGCCGTGAAAAGCCAGCACCGGATGCCCTTCCCAATCCCCGCACTCCGTACCACCCACCACCGCACCCCGCAGTGTCATCGTCCATTGCGCCGCAGAATTCACGACCGCAGGATACGAGCAGGCGCGCGGGCGACGCGTCGGAATGCGGTCGAAGTCGCAGTCGCGCTGTCCATCTGACCCGCGCTGCCCGGCCGGATGATCGGATGGCGCGCGTCGGCGTCCGGCCGGTCCACCCGCCACACCCGGTACTCCCGCCGACCGGGGGCGCCGGGGTGCGATAGGTTCCGGATTGCTGAAGGTCGGCGGCATTCCGGGTGTTTCGCCGTGGCGGTGCCGGTTCACGGGAGGTGCGATGAGTGGTGCGGGCTGGTCGATTCTCGGTATCGACGTCGGGACGACAGCGGTCAAGGTGGCGCTGTTCGGCGCGGACGGGCAGCCGGTTCGCACCGTCGCCACCGGGCACGAGATGACGCGGCGGCACCCGAGCTGGGCCGAACAGGATCCGCGGGAGTGGTGGGCGGGCTGCCTGCGGGGGATCGAGGAGATCTCGGCGGATGGCGCGGTGGGGACGGTGCGGGCGGTCGGGGTCACCAGTCAGGTCAATACGCATGTGTTCGTCGACGCGCGGTTGCGGCCGTTGCTGCCGGCGATCACGTGGCAGGACCAGCGGTGTGCGGAGATCGCCCGGGAGTTGAATCGTGAGGTCGCGGCCGAGCACAGGGCCGAGATCTGGGGGCGTTCTTACGATTTCGATGCTTCGGGGTTGATTCCGCGGGTGGTGTGGGTGGCGCGGAACGCGCCGGAGGTCTGGCGGGAGACGCGGTGGGTGCTGAGTCCGAAGGACTACATCAATGCGCTGCTCACCGGGGTGGTCGCCAGCGATGGCATGTCCTCGATCGGGCTCGTGGACGCGAGCGGCGAGCGTTATCTCCAGGGTGCGGTCGAGCTCGTCGACGGACTGGGCGAGCGACTGCCGCCGCTGCGTCACGCCACCGATCCGCTGGGTCCGGTCACCGATTCCGCATCGAGCCGGCTCGGTGCGGCCGTCGCGGTCGTCGGCACCATGGATGCGCTGAGTGAGATGTACGCGTGCGGTCTCACCGTTCCGGGGCGGGGGATGATCTCTTGTGGCACTTCGCTTGTCGTCGCCGGTGCGGCCGAGGTGTCGGTGCCGACGGCGGGCATCGTGACGTTTCCGCCGTCGGCGGGTGTGATCATCCACGCCGGGCCGACGCAAGCGGGCGGTGACGCCTTGCGGTGGTGGAGCCGGGCTTCCGGATCGAGGGTTGCGCGGGTGCTCGCCGATGCCGCAGCCGCGGCGCCGGGCGCCTCCGGTGTGGTGTTCACGCCGCATCTCATGGGTGAGCGTGCGCCGCTGTGGGATTCGGCGGTGCGCGGGAGTTTTCTCGGGCTCAGTACGGCCACCACCGGCGCCGATCTGGGCAGGGCCGTGCTGGAGGGTGTCGCCATGTCCGGCAGGCAGGTGCTGGAGGCCGTCGAGTCGGCGTGCGGAAAACCCTTGGAATCGATCACCTTTTCCGGCGGCGGCTCCAAGAGCGAACTGTGGGCGCAGATCTTCGCCGACGTGCTGGGGCGACCCGTGCAGCGGCTGGCGACGCGCGACTACAGCGCCGTGCTCGGCGCGGCGCTGCTGGGCAGTATCGGCGCCGGAATCCATGCCGATCTCGCCACCGCGACCGCCGGGACCACGACGATCGACCGCGTCTTCGGCCCCGACACCGGCACTACCGCGCTGCTGGACCCATTGTTCGAGGTGTACCGGGATTCCTACCGCCAGCTGCGCGAGGCGCATTCGAAGCTGGAAACCTGGCGGTCCCGGACGCCGGGTGTTTGAACTGGCTTTACGCGGCTAAGTCACGCTCATGGGGTACAACGTCGCCCAGAAACTGATCAGTGATCACCTCGTGACCGGCCGGATGGTCGCCGGGGAGGAGATCGGGCTGCGGATCGACCAGACGCTCACCCAGGACGCCACCGGAACCCTGGTCATGCAGGAGGTGGAGGCGCTGGGTCTGCAACGGACGCAGGTCCCGGTGAGCGTGCAGTACGTGGACCACAATCTGCTGCAAGCCGATGAGCGCAATGCCGAGGACCACGAGTACCTGCGCACCGCCTGCCGCCGCTACGGCATCTGGTTCTCCAAGGCCGGCAATGGGGTGTCGCATCCGACTCATATGCAGCGCTTCGGAATTCCCGGCGCGACCCTGGCGGGTTCGGATTCCCACACCTGCGCGGCCGGATCGCTGGGCATGCTGGCGATCGGCGTCGGCGGCCTGGAAGTCGCGCTGGCCATGGCGGGCCGGCCGTTGCGGCTGCGCATGCCGGAGATCTGGGGTGTGCGGCTGACGGGGCGGTTGCGGCCGTGGGTGTCGGCCAAGGACGTCATTCTGGAGATGCTGCGCCGGCACGGCGTGAAGGGCGGCGTGCATCGCATCATCGAGTATCACGGTCCCGGCCTGGCCACGCTCAGTGCGATGGACCGGCACGTGATCGCCAATATGGGCGCCGAACTCGGCGCCACCACAACGGTTTTCCCCGCCGACGACGCGGTCCGCGAGTTCCTCCGCGCCGAGCAGCGCCCGCACGATTTCCGCGAACTGCCGGCCGACGACGACGCGGACTACGACCACACCGAGGAGATCGACCTCGACGAGGTCGAACCGCTCATCGCCCGCCCCTCCTCACCCGGAAACGTCGTCCCCGTCAAGGAAGTCGCCGGGGAACCGGTCAGCCAGGTGGTGATCGGCTCCTCCGCCAATCCCGGCTATCGCGACTACGCCATCGCCGCCGAACTGGTCCGCGGACGGCAGACCAGCGATGCGGTCGGCTTCGACGTGAACCCCAGTTCCCGCCAGATCTTCGCCGATCTCACCAAGGCGGGCATCATCTTCGATCTGATCGCGGCCGGCGCCCGGATTCACCAGACCGGATGTCTCGGCTGCATCGGCATGGGCCAGGCCCCCGCGGTCGGCCGCAACTCCCTGCGCACCTTCCCCCGCAACTTCCCCGGCCGATCCGGAACCCGGGAGGATTCGGTCTGGCTGTGCTCGCCCGAGACCGCCGCGGCCTCGGCACTGACGGGCGAGATCACCGACCCCCGCGAATTGGCCTCCCGCTGGGGCATTTCCGAGGCGCACCCCCGGATCCCGGAACGATCCAGCGTCAACACCGACATGCTCGCGCCTCCGCTGCCGGAAGACCGAGCGGCGCAGGCGGAGGTCACCCGCGGCCCCAACATCACCGGCCTCCCGGACTTCGATCCCCTTCCCGAAACCATCACCGGCCCAGTTCTTCTCGTGCTCGGCGACAACATATCCACCGATGAGATCTCCCCCGCCGGCGCCCGCGCTCT
Organism: Nocardia sp. NPDC127526; assembly: GCF_042672265.1. Lineage (NCBI taxonomy): Bacteria > Bacillati > Actinomycetota > Actinomycetes > Mycobacteriales > Nocardiaceae > Nocardia > Nocardia sp. NPDC127526. The sequence goes on from NZ_JBHXVO010000005.1 coordinate 170,138, forward strand.
GCCCTTCCGATCGAATCTGGCCAAGCTGGCGGACTTCACCTTCGACCGCATCGACCCGGACTATCCGAACCGAGCCGCCCAGGTCCCCGGCCACACCCACCTGGTCGTCGCAGGCGACAACTACGGACAGGGCTCGTCCCGCGAACACGCCGCCATCACACCGCGTTTCCTCGGCTTGCGCGTGGTCCTGGCCCGCTCGTTCGCCCGCATCCACTGGCAGAACCTCGCCAATTTCGGCATCGTGCCCCTCGAATTCACCGATCCCGACGACTACACCCGCATCGAGGCCGGGGACGAACTCACCGTGCCCGACATCCGAACCCAGCTCGGCAATGACGGAAAGATAGCGGTACACAACACCACTCGCGATCAGCAGTACCAGATGACGCACAGACTCTCCCGCAACCAAGTCGACGCGGTCCTCGCCGGCGGCGTGATCCCCTGGGTGAAGTCCACCGGCTGACCGGCAGATCATTCAGCCGCGCCGCCATACCGTCTCGACCGCAACGGGATTCACCAGAGTGTCGCGAACGACCGAGCGTTGTTGCAGGACCTCGATGAGCTCGTCGAGTTCGGCGTCGGTGGATTCCGGGGCGTCGAGGCTCACCTGGACGCGGATGACCCCGATACCGGGACGAGCGGCCGGGTCGACGGCCAGGAAACCGGCCAGATCCAGGTCGGCCTCCAGGTCCAAGTGCACCCCGTGCAGGGTGATCCCACGCAGCGCGGCATTGCTCGCCAGCGTGACCGTGTAGCATCCGGCCAGCGCCTGGAGCACGTATTCGACCGGGGAGACCGCGGTGTCGGTGCCGAGCACCTCGGCGGGTTCGTCGGCGGTCAGGGTGAAACGCCCGGCGCGCCCGGCGTCGAGCACGCCCCCGTGGGTGAGCGCGCCGACCCGGGAGCGCAACCGGAACCCGCCGTCCCAGTCGCCGTCCACACGAAAGGTGAAGCGACCCTTGACGGGTTCACGGCGCACCGCGTCGGCGGTGGCGCGCAGGGCATCGGGATCGATATCGGTAACGGTCATCGGCGAGCTCCTTCGATCAGCCGGAACCGCGGCAGCGCGGTCCGGTGGGTGGTCAGGTCGTAGAACACCGAGGCGGGATCAGCCTCGGCGGCGGCCCACAGGCGGCTGCGCCCGGCTGCGGAGATGGGCAGCAGCTCCGCGCAGCCCGGCTTCGGCGGCCATCACCACCACATTGGTAATGAGCTTGTAGGCCACGCCGGAGCCGAGCGGTCCGACCCGCACCACCTCACCGAATTCGGCCAGGATCGGCTCGGCTGCCGCGACCGCGTCGTCACCGCCGCCGAGCAGCACCGTGAGCCCGGCCTCGGCCGCGTAGCGGACGCCGCCGACCAGGGTGGCGTCGAGCAGCCGCGTGCCCTCCGGCATGGCCGCCGAGATCAGTTGCAGCACCGCGGGTGTGGTGGTCGACAGCATTGCCAGCACCACGCCCGGCCGCAGGCCGGACAGGATTCCGGCCGGCCCGAGATGCGCGGCCGGAATGTCGGCGGACATGACCGCGCTGATCACCAGGTCGGCCCCGCGCGCCGCGTCGGCGGGATCGGCCGACTCGATCGCACCCTGTGCGACCGCGCCGGCCGTCCGCTCCGGCAGCAGATCGCAGACCCGGACGGTGTGCCCGGCCCGCAGCAGGTGCGGGACCATGCGCGAACCCATATCGCCCAGCCCGACGAAACCGACTGTCGCCATGGACTTCTCCGTTCCGTCAGGCCGACAGGGCTTCCTGGTAGGCGCAGGGGATATTGATGTCGAAGTGCAGCCAGTCGAACAGCGGGTAGCCGACGTCGAATTCGGTCATGGGGACGGCCTTCTTGGTCTCCTCCAGGCTCAGTCCCTCCGATACCGCCTTGTGCACCCGCTGCACCAGTTGCTCGGTGTATTCGACGAAGAACCGCATGCCCTCCTTGCCGATGACGCGGCCGTGGCCCGGCACGATCCTGGTGCCGTCGGGCAGCCAGTCGAAGATCTTGCGCAGCGTGCGCGCGGGCCGCTCCGCGACTCCGTCGAGCAGCCAAGGGATGGCGGGCTTTTCGGAGATGAACGCATTGCCCGCGTAGATCACCCCGGCCTGCGGATCGTGATACCACAGATCGCCCGGCGTCTGACCCTGCCCGAGATCGAGCACGTCGACGAACTTGCCGCCGCCGAGATTCACGGTGAGCTTGCCGTCCGGCGGCACCAGCAGATCCGCCGGCCGGTACCGCACCTCCTCGATGCCCTTGCCCAGATCGAACCAGCCGATCTGGGCCTGCTTGCGCGGCTCGATACCGGTCCGCTCGATCGCACGAAACGCGTTCTCGTGCTGGATGATCCGGGCATGCTCCGGCATCACATAGTTGCCAAAGAAGTGATCGCCGTGATCGGAGGTGACACCCACGAACCGAATCGGCTTATCGGACACCGCGGCCACCAGCTCCAGCACCTGCCCGGCCAGCCCGGCCGTCATCATCGACTCGATCACGAACACCGCGTCGGCCCCGACGATGAACCCGCCCGAGGTCGCCTGCGGAATCCCCGCCGCCGTCTGCTCCTCGGCGGTATCGGCCACCACCGCATACGCCCCGGATCCGAGATCCTGCGAAATCAACCGCACCGTGTCGGCGTCCCAGATCGGCACCGGCCACGGCACATTCCTGTCGACTGTGTAACCGTCCATCGAACTCGTCCTCTCCAGCAGAAGGGAGCAAGCTTGCAGTTATCTGACTAGTCAGACACTGACTGTATAGATACTGACTGGTGTCGACAAGTGATAGTGTCCACACATGGACGCATCCGACCCGCTCAGCGACCCTAAAATCACCCTCATGGGCCTGTTCGCGGAGGCATACACCGAGGTGATGCGCGAGATCGCCGCCCAGGAACGCGCCCACGATCTCTCGGTAGCCGAATTCGACGTCCTGCTCCGCTTGGGCCGCTCCCCCGGCAGCAAACTCCGCATCACCGACCTGGTCCTGCAAACCGGCCTCACCTCCGGCGGCATGACCCGCCTCATCGACCGGCTCGACAAACGCGGCCTGGTGGAGCGCACCACCGATCCCAGCGATCGCCGCGTGGTGCTGGCCCGGCTCACCCCGGCCGGGGCCGCCAAGAACGCCGCGGTCCTCCCCGGCCACCTCGCGATCATCGACCGCGTGCTCTCCGGCCCGCTCACCGACACCGAGCGCACGGCCCTCGAACACGCCCTGCGCAAGATTCGCGATCACGCCCTGCGCTCCAGGCAGACCCCGAGCTAGGAGACGGCCACGGTGGCGCGATCCCCTTTGGTGAAATCCACCGATCAGCTCACCGGGCGACCACCTCGGTGATGGCCTCGACGAACTGCGGCAGGTCATCCGGCCGCCGGGAGGTGATCAGCGTCCAGCCGTCGTCCGCGGACCGCACCACCGGCTCGTCCACCCAGGTCCCGCCCGCATTGACGAGGTCGACCCGCAGCGATCCGTACGATGTCACGGTCTTGCCCGGCAGGACCCCGGCATCGACGAGCAGCCACGGACCGTGACAGATCGCCGCGATCGGCCTCCCCCGCGCGGCCAGGGCGCGCACCAACTCCCGCGCCGGCTCGTGCACGCGCAGTTTGTCCGCATTCACCGTGCCGCCGGGCACGATCAACAGATCGACCTCGTCCGGGTCGACATCCTCCAGCGCCAGATCGGGCCGCACCGTCGCCTCGGGTTCGAGATCGTGCCGGAAAGTGCGCACGGGTTCGTTCTTCATGGCGGCGAACCCGACCTGGGCGCCGCGCTCGCGCAGCCGATCCCGCGGCACCACCAGTTCATCGTGTTCGACACCGGCGTTCGACGTCGCGATCACCACGCGCACGCCATCGAGTCGGACAGGCATGTGACACCTCCATTCATCGGCTTCTTCCCGCGCCCTACCCGGTTCCGCGCGACCGAAACGATCGCCGAACCCGACGACCGCCGCTGCCGCGGCGGCGACCAACGGCTCCGCCCGGGCGGCGGTGCGGGCGTATCCCCGCACACGGTGCCCCGCCGTCGAGAGGTGAACGGCCATCGGACTCAAGAGCCCTTCTCCACCTCGTCAAGCACACGGGCGTCCCGCATCCCGCCGCCCCGGAAGTGGTCGCGCGCCGATCGCGGAATCCACAAGGCGGCCAGGACGATCAGGGAGATCGCCCATCCGGTGAGCAGCGCGACATGAACCCCGCTCGACGGGAACATCACCCACACCACGAACCGGCCGGCGAATTGGCAGCCCAGCAGGATGGAGATGGTGATCCTGGCCCAGTTGCGGCCGCCCAGCAGCGGGAGGATGAGCGCGGCATACAGTGGCGCGCTGATCAAGTGGTAGATCGTTCCCGGATTCCAGCCGACCGGTGGAACGAGAAGCACGATGACATGGTTGATCGCGTGGATACCGACGCCTGCGGCGGCCACACGGACCGATAACGGCGATCCCGGCATGATGGGCTGTCCTTTCGATTCCGGTCCGAACAGCCGAAACGTTAAGGACCACCGCCCTACCCGGTATTGGACGATTGGGACATCGACAGCAGCCGCCCCGGCGTGGTCGCCGCGAACCGCTGAAAATCCCGGTTGAGATGGGATTGATCGAAATACCCGAGCTCGCTCGCGATCCGGCTCAGCTCGTGCTCGCCCGAGGTGGTCAGCGCCGCCAGCGCCGCCGAGAACCGCATCAGCGACCCGTACGACTTCGGCGACAATCCGACCTGATCGGTGAACCTCCGGCTGAAATGCCTTCTGCTCCAACCGTACTCATCGGCGAGCGCGGCGACCGGCACCGCACCCCGCGTCCGTCGCAGCCGCCGCACCGCATCGAGGATCTCCCCGTCCCGCTCGGTCGCCTCCACCCGCTCCCGCAGGTACTCCGACACCAGCCGGAATCGCGCATCCCACTCCCCCGTCTCCGCCAGCCGCTGTGCGAGCTGCCGCGCCGAGGGCCCCACCACATCCGCCAGATCAACGGCCCTGTTCCGCAATTCGTGCAACGGCACCCCGAGCACCCGCCGAGCCGTCAGCGGATCCAACTGCACCTGAACGCTGACCATCCGCCCGGAATGCTCCACGGTCCCGCCCCGATCGTGCAACCCCACCACCAGCGGCGTCGGCTCCACCGCCCGCCCATCGAACACCCCGTCCAGCGCGAACACGAGCTTCACCGTCCCCCCGGGAATCTTCCTCCGCCGCACCGGCTCCGGCTCCCGCACATCGAACCCGAAACACCGCACCACCTCGAGCCCCCCGAACACCTCCGGCGCACTGTGCACCACATGCCGCGCCCCTACTTGAAAGGTCCCGCGCAATTCGGCAAGGCGATCAGCACTCACCTCGACCAGGATACGTGTCCGCCGAAGTTAGTAGCGCAAGTGAACTTACTTGCCTACACTGCTGCCATGACGGAGTGGCGGCCCACCGCGTGCATCCTGTGCGAGTGCAATTGCGGCGTTCAAGTACTGGTCGGGGCGGACGGCCGGACGTTCGAGAAGATCCGGGGCGACAAGCTGCATCCGGCGTCGGCGGGCTACACCTGCAACAAGGCGCTGCGGCTCGATCACTATCAGAACGGGCGCACGGGGCGGCTGACCACTCCCCTGCGCCGCCGTCCGGACGGGTCGTTCGAGGAGATCGACTGGGAGACGGCGATTTCCGAGGTGGCCGCGCGGCTGCGGGAGATCGGGGCGCGGTACGGCGGGGAGTCGATCTTCTATTACGGCGGGGGCGGGCAGGGTAATCACCTGGGTGGGGCGTACGCGCCGGCGACCATGGCGGCGTTCGGGATGCGGTATCGGTCCAGTGCGCTGGCGCAGGAGAAGACGGGGGATTTCTGGGTGGGGGCGCGCATGTTCGGGCATCCGGTGCGCGCCGATGTCGAGCACGCCGAGGTGGCGTTCTTCGTCGGGAAGAATCCCTATCAGTCGCACGGGTTTCCGCGGACGCGCACGGTGCTCAAGGAGATCGCCAAGGATCCGGGGCGCGCCATGATCGTGCTGGATCCGGTCCGCACCGAGACCGCCGAACTCGCCGACTTCCATCTCCAGCTGCGGCCGGGCACCGATGTGTACCTGTTGTCGGCCATGGCGGCGATACTGGTGCGCGACAACCTGATCGACGCCGACTGGCTGAGCGCCCACGCGCACGGGCTCGACGAGGTCGTCGCGGTGCTGCGCGAGGTTCCCATCGAAAAGTACTGCGCCATAGCCGATGTGGATATCGAGCTGGTGGCAGCGGCGACCTGGCGGCTGGCCGCGGCGACCTCGGTGGCCGCGCTCGAGGATCTCGGCGTGCAGATGAACCGGTACTCCACGGTGGTCAGCTATGTGGAGAAGCTGGTGTGGCTGCTCACCGGCAATCTGGGCAAACCGGGGACGCAGTACGCGTTCACCGGCATGTCGGCCATCGGGCACGATCGCGGGCATCCGGCGGGCCAGTGGCCGACCAGCCCGGTGGCGGGCGCGCCCATCATCGGCGGGCTGGTGCCGTGCAATGTGATCACCGAGGAGATCCTCACCGATCATCCCGCCCGGTATCGCGCCATGTTCATCGAGAGCAGCAATCCCGTGCACTCCCTGGCCGATTCGGCGCGCATGCGCGAAGCCCTGGAGTCGCTCGAACTGGTGGTGGCCGTCGACGTGGCCATGACCGAGACCACCCGGCTGGCGCACTACATCCTGCCCGCGGCAACACAATTCGAGAAGTACGAGGCGACGTTCTTCAATTTCGACTTTCCCCGCAATATCTTCCATCTCCGGCATCCGGTACTGTCGGCACCGGAGGGGGTGCTGACCGAACCGGAGATCCACGCCCGGCTGGTGGAGGCCGCCGGGACGCTGTCCGAAGACGATTACGCCCCGCTGCGGGCCGCGCTCGCGCAGGGGCGGGACGCCTTCGCCATGGCCTTCCTCGGCATTCTGGCCGACCGGAGCAAGGCGAAACTCGCACCCGTCCTGCTGTATCGGACCCTCGGCCCGACCCTGCCCGGCGGCGCCGCCGCGGCGGCCCTGCTGTGGGCGGCGGCCTACAACTGTGCCCGCAAATTCCCCAAGAGCGTCGAACGCGCCGGATACGGAACCGGTTTGGAAGCCGGTGAACGGCTCTTCGAGGCGATTCTCGCCGGCGAGCACGGCATCGTCATCACCGAGGACGATTACGAGGAGACCTGGAACCGGCTGCGCGACAACACCGTTCAGCTGCATATCCCGGAGCTGCTGCGGGTGATCGCCACCCTGCCCGATCCCGAACCCGAGGCGGATTCCTGGCCGTTCATCCTCTCCGCCGGCGAGCGCCGGGCTTTCACCGCCAATACCATTGTGCGAGACCCGCTGTGGCGCACCCGCGATCGCGGCGGCGCGCTCCGCATGAGCAGCGCCGATGCCGACCGTCTCGGCCTGCGCGCGGGTGATCTCGTCCGGGTGAGCACCCGCCGCGGCAGCGTGCAGGTCCCGGTGGAGCCCACCGACCGCATGCGCCCCGGCCACCTGTCGCTGCCCAATGGCTTCGGCCTGTCGGTGGCCGACGATTCCGGCGCCCCGGTCACCACCGGCGTCGCGCCCAATGAACTCACCGCATTCGACTCCCGCGACGAATGGGTCGGCACCCCGTGGCACAAGTACGTCCCCGCCCGCTTGGATACCGTGGACGCATGAAACGCACGACATTCGCGAACTGGCCGTGCACCGTGGCCCGCACCGTGGACCTCATCGGTGATTGGTGGACGCCGCTGGTGCTGCGCGAAGCCTTCTACGGCGCCAAGCGTTTCGACGAATTCGAGCGCACGCTCGGCCTGAGCCGCAATGTCCTCACCCAGCGCCTGAACCGCCTGGTCGACGAGGGCCTGCTGGAGCGAGTCCCCTACCAGGACCGCCCACCCCGCCACGAATACCGCCTCACCGACCAGGGCCGCGATTTCTTCCCCGTCATCGCCGCCATCATGCGCTGGGGCGACCGCTGGCTCGCCCCCGAAGGCGCGCCCGTCGTCCTGCACCACACCACCTGCGACCACGACACCCACGCCGAAGTCGTCTGCGCCCACTGCCGCGAACCGCTGCACCACGCCGACGTCACCGCCCGCCTGGGACCGGGATTCCCGCAGCGACATCGCCGGTCCGCACTGGAAACAGGCCGCTTCGAGGGCGGCAGCGTCGCTCAGAGGAGCTGATTGCGGCGCGGATCGGCGGGGTCGTAGAGCACCCGCACGTGATCCCGAGCGGCGAGGTACGGCCCCGGATGCTGTTCGAAGGCCTCACTTTTCGCCGTGAAGGGTTGCCCGGTGACCGGGTCGACGCAGCTCGCTTCGAGCGAGTAGCTCAGTATCTTGTCCGATTTACTCCCGCGCGCACCCTCCTTCACGCGGACCGACCGCACGGGTACATGCAATTCGCGACCGTGGTCGGCGAGCCAGGCCGTCAGTCGACGCCGGCGGCGCGCCGCGAAGAGTCCGCACACCCCGGCAAGAATGATCAGGCCCCCGAACCCGCCGATGAACACGGTCCCGCTGTAGGTTTCGTGAAAATCCGCCACCCGCGCATCATTGGGATCGTCCGGATCGTAGGCGACCGCCACGATATCTCCCCGCCAGTACTGGTGCAGAACACTCCACGAAGTGATATCGGCCAGATACTCCCGCCCGTCAGCAGCCGTGAACCGCACCACCCCGCCTTCACCATCGCGGTCCCCCGACACCACCACCGTCCCGTCGGTGCGTGTCTTACCCGCCAACTGCGAGTTGTTCCACACCCCCAACCCCACGCCGAGCAGCACGATCACCACCCCCACACCGAGCGCGAACAACGAATTACGTTTCACCGGAAGAGCCCTGGGAACCGAACCGACGCGGTCCCCGAATCCCCCCGACCCAGGCTGTGTCTTCTCCACACCGGAGTTATCGCGCGTACCGCCTCGAACGCAGCAGTAGCCCTCGGACGCCGGTCAGCCGTTGCCCGCAGACACCATCGAGTACGCGGCGTCGTTCGGCATTCGACCGAATCCGTGCGGAGCCGCGTGTCCCTGCTTATGGGCGTTCGACGGGGGCGGTCGGGTGGGGGCCAGGGCTGGAATTGGCTCGCGCACGCGACCTGGTCAAGGGTTGACTGGCCATCATGATCCCCGTCGATACCCGGCCGCTGTTCCCGCAGGAACGGCAGGCCCTGCTGGAGTTGCTCGCGACGCTGGACACCGAGCAGTGGGCCAAGCCCACCGTGTGCCCGGGCTGGGCGGTACGAGACGTGACGGCGCACATCCTCAACGACTACGTGCGCAGGATCTCCGGCAACCGAGACCGATACGCCGGTGCCGCCTTCACCGCCGGTGAGTCGCTGCCCGCCTACCTGACCCGGGTGAACGAGGAATTCGTACAGGCGATGCGGCAATGCAGCCCGCAGACCATGATCGACCTGCTGGCGCACCTGGGTCCACAGCTCGACCAAGTATGGGCGGCAACCGATCTGAGTGGACCCGCACATCTGGATGTGTCGTGGGCCGGTCCCGGCGCGAGCCCGGCCTGGCTGGACATCGCCCGCGAGTACACCGAATTCTGGGTGCACCAGCAGCAGATCCGCGACGCGGTAGCCCGGCCCGGGGCCGACAGCGTGGCCTTGATGCACCCGGTCCTCGTCACCTTCCTGCACGCGCTGCCGTACGCGCTGCGCGACCACGCCCGCCCGGCGGGCACCGCGATCACAGTGGAGATCACCGGCCCCGCCGGAGGACGATGGAACGTCGTGAACAACGGTGCCGCTTGGATTCTCACCGCCGCACCCGCCGACGACATGGTCGCGACTCTACGCACGAATCAGGACACGCTGTGGCGCTTGGCCAGTCGCGGCATCACCGTCGATCAAGCCAGGCACCGGACGGAACTCCGGGGCGACCGCGTCCTCACCGACGCCGCGACCACACTGCTGGCCGTGGTCGCATGATCTACACGGCATGATCCACGACCGCGGATACCGCGCGCGACCGGCGGGCACTCGGCGGTCGGCCCGCAGCGGCTCGTGCACGCCCATCGCCCGCTCCCCGCATCGGCGGCGTGCTGGTGCGGTGATCACCGCCCGGCACGGCAGATCCTGTCGAGATCAGCGGGTACGTACCGCGAAAACTGTTGCGGGCATGTCCCATATCGCAATCCCTGGAGCGGGCTATCAGCCCCCTAGCCGTACCAGACAGGGCCCCGAGGCTGTACGCAGCAGAATGCGCGCACCGAGATTGTGTTCATGCCGAACAGACAGCTCACCCAGAGCGATTGCCCCTATCGGAAGCTCTATCAGACAGTCGATGCGCACGGGATTACCGTGCAGCCTTCGCAATTCGGCGCCGAGCATGCGCAGTTCGTCGCGCGGCGGCAAGCGGTCGAATCGGATCGCAAGATCGAGATCACTGTCGGCTGTCACCGTCGGCTCGCCGGTTACGATTTGGTAGCCGATGCCGCCGGTCGGGCCCCAGCACCAACCCGTCTCGTCGAGAATCCGGCGCACCGCGCGCAGTGTGCGTACCGCGGGCAGGTCCGGCAATTCGTCCCCGCGGTCGGCCAGCTCTTCCGGCGAGACCACCGTTGTGTAGTCGGCGGTGCCGATATCCAGTGCGAACCGCTGCCAGCGGGCGTTCCCGCGGATGACGACTGGACAGCGGCCGGCCTTCGCCTCGCGGCGGTGGACCACGGCCCACGGTGCGCGCTTCAAAGAATCGGCAACCCAAGACGGAGCCTCGACACTCCGCAAAACTTCCGGAAGATTCAATCGCACCAGATCGTGAGGACGCGGATCGATCGTCATCTTCGGTTTCCTATCGCTCGATGGCCATTTTCATCCTCATCAGGTTGTTCAACCCGGTCCGTTGTGCCGGCGGGCGCCTGCAACGTACGCACAAGATCGATACGCCACACCAACATATTCTGCATTATCGAATCATCATGATTCATCAATGAATCAGACTTACAAGGCCATGATTGCTAGAAACCGCAGCTCAATCAGTAGCGGCTCCGACATGATGATCTATTAATGCAACAAATATCACGTCGCAACCGAGCGCGAGAGACGCCTACCACTGCCTCGCAGTTGACATCTCCGGTGAGGATTTGAATGGCGGTGTTGCTGAGCAGTGCTGCACCGAGCCCCGCAACAATGCCGAGGTTGCTCGGCCCCCTGCGAAGACCCGATGGGGCGCTCTCGTTGCCTATCGAGGCTGGCGATCGGCCTCGCGATCCATGGAGCGATGCCCGAAACGTCCGTCGAAGACGAACAGGCTCAGGGCGGCCAGCAGGGTGACGGCGGGAATCCAGATGGCGCGGCTACCCAGCAACAGGCAGAATGCGCCGCCGAGTACGGCACCGACCAGAAAGCTCACCGTAATGGCGGTGAAGTTGATCGCCTTGGCCGTGGCCTCCCGGTCGCGAATGACGAGACGGCCAAAGATGCCGCTGGTCATGGCCATGAGATTGCCCGTCACCATAGTCGTGGTGTACAGCCAGCCGCGCAGCGTGCGGAACGTCGCAATTTGTACCGCCGCAACGAAAGCGATCAGCACAACGACTACGTCACGTGCTAACACCCCGGGCAGCAAACCCACCGCAATGAGCACCGCAACCTCGAGCAGCAACGCCGCCCGGGCAGGACAGCGGACCAGCGCGGCGACTCGCCGGCAGCGCAGCGTTTCCACCAGCACAACACCGGCGATGAACGCCAGAATCGGAAACAGGTGACGCAAAGCTTGCGCATAGTTCCCGTGCACCGCCTCGACACCGAGCAGCACAACATTGCCGCTCTGCGCATTGGCGAAGACTCCGCCGCAGGTGAGATAGGTGTACGCATCCAGGAACCCGCCGACGATCGCCAGCAGTGCACCGATTTCGAGAGTCTCCGCCGTCGAGCGAGCGGAGGGCGCATCGATGCCCTCGATTCGCTCCGGAGCGGGCGCCGATACAGAGACCTGCCCGCTTGTCATGCCCGCCGCCCTTCCAGCTCCGGCGCGATCGACCACCACAGGCGGATACGGGTGCACCGGCGCTGCTCGATCGACCGCACGCGCCGGAGCCCCGACCCGCGCCACACCACATCCAGTGCTCGGCCGGCACCCAGTCGGCCTACATCAACTTTCGTGAGGATTTCATCAAATCCCGACATGCCAGACTTCTCCAGTTCCCGGCAATCAGCTGTCAGCAGGTTCACAACGTGCACCTTCGCTCTTCCTTCACGGACCTCGAAACTACTGGATCATTTGCTCAACTATCGCGATGTGAGATAGTCTGACATATGTTCAGATAGTTTGCCCAGGCTTCATAGAAGGGAGCTATGACACATGCAGTGGTTGCTGTTGCTCGGTGCGATCCTGGCGGAAGTGGTCGCGACCGTATGCCTGAAGCTGTCTGACGGCTTCTCGAAGGTGGTGCCGACAGTGCTGGTGGCGGCCGGATATATCACCGCCTTCACGCTACTGACCCAGGTGTTGAAGCGCGGAATGCCGCTCGGGATGGTTTACGGCATCTGGGCCGCCAGCGGTGTGGCTCTGGTCGCCTTGGTGAGCGCGGTCATCTTCCACGAGCCGCTGAGCTGGGTGCAGATCATCGGACTCGTTGCTGTCATCATCGGCGTGCTGGCGCTGGAGATGGGAGGCGCCCACTAGGCGCGGCAGTGACAGTCGACGCGCGGTCGGCTCGAGGTCGCCGGCAATTCGTCCCATCGATGCCGCATGTGAACGTGGTCATGGCCTTGGCGTCGGCAGCCGGTTCCCGATCGGCGTTCGCTCTCGCAGCGCAGTGTATAGAGCCGCGATGTCACGGCGTGAATAACCTTGTTCTGCAGCGCGCTCCAATGCGTTCTCGACGGCAGTAGCGGTGTCGGCGGTGACACCGTGGCATCGGGCCACGTCCTGGGCGAGAAGGATGTCCTTGATCATGGAACGGATGTCGAACCAGGGCTCGTCGGGCAGGTCGAGCATGAGCGGCGCCCGCCTCCACAGCGCCACGGAGCCGATCGCGCTGTCGACCAAGACATTTGCAGCCAGGGCCGGCTCGACGCCCGCTTGCTCGGCCAGCACGAGCCCCTCACTGAAAGCCAGCATCTGAGCGGCCAGGTTGAGGTTGATCGCCAGTTTCAGGGTCACCGCCTGAGCCTGGGTGCCGAGCGGCACGACCCGACGAGCAAGCTGCCCCAGCAGCGGTTGCACGGCAGCGACCGTGTCCGGCGGACCACCGGCCATGATGACCAGGGTGCCGTCGGCCGCGGCAGTGATGGTGCCGGCGACCGGAGCGCTCACCATCCTCCCGCCCCTCTCTGCGACCCACTCCCCGATTTCGGTAGCGGTGTCCGGGCCGATTGTGCTCAGGTCGACAACGATTCCACCCGGCCGGAGACCCGCCAGGATTCCATCCGGGCCGCACACGATCGCAGTCAACGCCGGGCCGTCGGTGACCATCGTGAAGATGACCCGTGCTGCCTCGGCGACCTGTCTGGGCGAATCACACCAGATCAATCCGTCTCGGATGAGCCCCTCGGCTTTGACCGCACTGCGATTCCAGCCATGGACGCGGTGAGAGCCGAGCAGGCGCCCGGCCATGCGGCCGCCCATCGCTCCCAACCCCACAAAACCGACGTCGGCCACTAGGAACTCCGGCCCTGATCGATGTCGGCAAGGTCCTGCGCGGTGAGCCGCAGGCTCGCGGCGGCGATGATGGGGTCGATCTGGTCGGGGCGCCGAAATCCGGTGATGGCACCGTCGACGGCGGGATTGGCCAACGTCCATGCGACCGCGACGGCACCTGGCGCGACGCCGTACCGATCCGCGACCATTCGCAGCCGCTGTGCGGTCTCGAGATGGCGGGACAGCTCCGGTTCGGTGAATCGCCGGTCGCGCGAGCGCCAGTCGTTGCCGGGCAGTTGCGCGGCCCGATCCCGGGTCATGGCGCCGGTCAGCAACCCCGAACCCATCGGGGAGTACACGATGACGCCGATCTCGGATTCTTCGGCATACGGCAGGATCTCCTCGTCTACATCGCGATCGACCAGCGAGTACGGCGGCTGCAGCGTCTCGACCGGTGCGATCGCGGCAATCCGACGCAACTGCTGCACATCGAAGTTGGATACCCCGATGTGCTCGACCATGCGCTGCTCCTTCAGCTCCGCCAGCGCCGCCCAACCTTCCTCGATGTCCGAATCCGGATCGGGCCAATGAATCTGGTACAGGTCGATCGAATCCACCCCGAGCCGCTCGAGACTGGCCTCCGCCTCCCGCAATACCGAATCCCGCCGCAGACTGTGCCGCACCCGCCCTGTTCCGTCATCGAGCAGTGAGCACTTGGTGAAGACGTACGGCCGCGTTGCGCTGCCCCGCAGGGCGGCACCGACCACCCGTTCCGAACGTCCGAACCCGTAAGCCGCCGCGGTGTCGATCCAGTTGATGCCGAGGTCCAGCGCGTGCTGAATCGTGGCGACCGACTCCTCGTCCTGTTGAGGCCCCCAACCGAACTCCCATTCACCCCCGCCGATGGCCCAGGCCCCGAACCCGACCCGCGTGATCTCCATCCCGGTCGAACCCAGTTCCACCGTGTCCAGCGTCTCGCTTCTCATGACTCCTCCTGAACGCCGATCATACAAAACTAAACCTACAGTTTCGTAACTGTTCCGAGGATGGCTGTATTCCCTTACAGCAAGTGGCCAGTATCTCAAGGTAGGAAGGCTAGAGAACGGCGGAGTACAGCCCGGTGGAACCACACCCCAAAGGCCAATCCATAGTTTCCAAATCGGGCAGCAAGGCCTCGGCGGCTTCGCCCCGCCATGCTCGGACCTGACACGGGAAGCAGACGCCGAACCGTGTCGCCACAACAGCGGAAGCAACAGGAACGGCAGAACGGCCGCCTTCTACCTTGCCCCAGTAAGAGTCTAGAGTGTTGCATAATTGAATCACACTCGGCGCTTCGGCACCGCCTCGGCCACCCCGATGCGGAGGCGAAGCGATTGCACGCCCCAGCAGAAGGGCGAGTGACGAGCCGGGTCGAGGATCGGAATTCGGATGCGTCCGAGTTCCGATCGAATCGGACACCCGCCTGGCAGCGGGCTCGGTGGGGATTGACTGGAAGGCATGTGGTGCGCGGAAATCGCAGTGTGGACGTAGTAGTAGTCGGTGCCGGCTTCGCGGGTCTCGCCGCAGCGGCGCGGCTGGTCACCACCGGGAGAAGTGTGGTGGTCCTCGAAGCCCGTGATCGAGTCGGCGGTCGGGTGCTGACCCGCTTGCTGTCCGACGGGACACAGCTGGACCTGGGCGGACAGTGGGTGGGACCGACACAATACGAAGTTCAGGCCCTGATCGAAAAGCATGACGTTCAGACGTACCCGACGCCGCAACACGGCGCCGCGTTCATGGAATACGAGGGCACCCGTGCGCCGGACATGCCCTCGTCGGTTTTGGCATTGCGCGCCGAACTGGACAAACTTGCTCGCGAGCTCTCGCCGGCAGAGCCATGGAGCCATCCGCGAGCGCACGAATGGGATGGGCAGACACTGGCATCGTGGCTGTCGACGCGAACCGACGATCCAGCCGTCGCCCGCACGGTCGGCCGGACAACAGCCGGCATGCTGCTGGCGGCGGATGCCACCGAGGTGTCGCTGCTGGAGATGCTGTTCTACATCGCCAGCGCAGATGGTCTGGACATATTGCTCGGCATCGAGGGTGGCGCGCAATCACATCGGATAATCGGTGGACCGCAGGTGCTGGCCGAGCGCATGGCCGCTGACCTTCCCGGAGGGACTGTTCACCTGTCGGCGCCGGTGCGGCGCATTGATCATTCGAGCCGGGGTGCGCAAGTACATACCGATGAGTTCACCGTCGACACCGGGCACGTGATCGTCGCCGTTCCGCCGGTACTGGCCGGTCGGATCGAGTACCGACCAGCGCTGCCGCCACAGCGCGATGGATTGACGCAGCGGATGGCGGCGGGCTACGCGCTCAAAATGCACGCCGTCTATCCCGAGCCGTTCTGGCGAGACTCCGGCCTGTCGGGAATCACCAACTGCAGCAACGGCATTCTCACCGAAACGGTCGACAACACACCACCTGGCGCCGCGCGTGCCGTGCTCACCGCCTTCGCCTACGGTGGCGACGCACATCGACTTCGCGAGCTGGACCCGGGACAGCGACGGGCCGCCGTCCTCAACCGGCTCGGCGAGCTGTTCGGCGAAAAAGCGTGCGAAGCAGAGGATTTCATCGAACTGGATTGGAGCGCCGAACCCTGGACCAGAGGCTGTTTCTCCGGCCACCTGGCACCCGGTGGCTGGACCGCCTACGGTCCCGCACTGCGCGCGCCGATCGATGTTCTGCACTGGGCGGGAACTGAAACCGCCACTCGCTGGAACGGATACTTCGACGGCGCCATTCAATCCGGATACCGAGCCGCCGACGAGATAGCCGGATAGCACAACGTTATAGCGGCGCCCGGGTATGACTCCCGATGCGCCGAGCCGGCGTCTTCCGCCGGGCCCGACCGCTATCGGCCCGGCGGATAGACCTCGCGACCTACGACAACCGCGGACGAGGCCGGTCATCGATGACGAACAAGACCAACGTCGCAATCAGGATAACGATCGGAACCCAGATGGCATGACCGCCCAGCACCAGGCAGGACACGCCACCGAGCAGAGCACCGAGCAAGAAACTCATGGTGATCAGGGTGAAACTAGCGGCCTTGGTCGTCGCCTGACGATCACGCGCCACCACGCGCTGAAACCAACCGGCGGTCAGGGACATCAGGTTGCCTGTCGCCATCGTCGAGGTATAGGACCAGCCGCGCAGTGTCTTGAATGCCGAAATCTGCACGGAAGCGACGAATGCAATCAGTACAACGACCACACCGCTGGGTAGTGAACGCCACAGCAGTCCCACGATGACCAGCGCCGAGATCTCGAGTATCAGTGCGACGCGTGCGGGCCATCGCACCAATGCCGCGACCCGCGGACGGCGCAGCGCCTCCACGAACAAGACACCTGCGATAAACGCCACGATAGGGAACAGATGGCGAAGCGCCTGCCTGAAGTGCCCCTGCGCCGCCTCCAGGCCGAGCAGGACGACATTGCCGCTCTGCGCATTTGCGAAAACTCCGCCGCACGTCAGAAATGTATAGGCATCCAGGAATCCCCCGACAATCGCCAGCAGCACACCGATTTCGACGGTCTCCGCAGTAGGGAGCAGGGCCGCTGCGCCGATGGAGCGCCCCTCTACGTCCCCTGCCGCAGTCGATCGCTTGTCAATCGTCATACCCGGCTTCCTTCGCGTTCAGGCACGACCGACGACAATCGCCAACGCGCCCGCCGATACCGCCGCGCGCCCGAGGATCGAATTCACAGGAGTCACGACGGGTCACGCCTCGCTGGTCGATGGTCAGGGGGTACTTTGCGGCCGCATCACCCGAGCAGCGCGAAGCGCCCACACGTGCGGACATAGTCGAAGCGGCCGACCTCGTGTTGCGATACTAATGCACTCTATTGCATTTTTGCAAAATCATGCCTCTCGCAGTTCCCCGTCGCGACGCAACTCACACGCATGCACTCGCGTATCGGATGTTCGAGGCAAGGCTTCGCATCCAGAAGCAGTCCCACAGCGCCGCTTCGCGAGTCCCCAGGGCGCGGTCAGATCAGCGGTCGGCGCGTTCGAATTCTGTCGATCACATCGTCGACGAAGGCTTCGATGCGCTGCGGCGGCCACGCCCCGGGCTCCTCTGTCGCCGCGGCATTGATGCCGTAGGTGAGCGTGACCAGCAGTTCGGCACTGTCGCGACCGCCGCCCAATTGATCGGCCAGAACGGCAACCTGCTCGCGAAACCAGCGAATGTGACCGCGAATGTGACCGCGCGCGTTCGGCGCCTGTTCACCCCAGGGACCGCAGATATCGCTCAGCCAGATCCGTGCGACCCCGCGGCCCTCCTCGTCCACGGGGCAGTTCTCGAGCAGCAGCGCCCGGAGCATGTCGATGGGACTCTCCTCACCGCCCACGGACACTTGCCGAAAACGCTCTTCCCATTCGGCGATTCGGGTGGACATCGCATAGTCGAGCATTTCGCTTCGAGTGGGGAAGGATTCGGTGACCAGCGTCGACGATCCACCAAGCTCCTTGCCGATCCTGCGGAAGGTGACCGCGGGAACCCCCTCCGCGGCGGCGACTTTCCACACCGCATCGACGATGTCGCGGCGCCGCTGTTCTTGGGACACCACTCTCGGCATTACTCCTCCTTCGACCGCGCTGATCGCCGCCGAGCATAACAAGCGTTGCACAACGTGTGGTCTGTTATGTAACGTGCGTTGTGTAACGCAGGTTGTATATCACACGGGTAGGGCGGTAGCCCCCTGGAGGAAGGTGACATCCACACGATGAACAGCAACCGAGCAACCAAGCCCTACAGCATCGCGGCCGATAGTCGAGGCTCCCTGACAGTGCAGGACTACGGCCGAATGGACATGACCGAACTGCGCGCGGCGATCCGATCCGGCGCGGTGACCGCCGATGCTGTCGTAAGCGTCGCCCGACAGGCACTCGAACAGGTGAACCAGCATCTCGATGCCCTGGCGATGCCGCCCTTCGAATCGGCTCTCGAAAGCAACGCCGACGGGCCACTCGCCGGTGTGCCGCTCGTGATCAAAGACACCGGACCGTTCGCGCGGGAGGTGCCGTTCACGGCGGGCACCCGCGTGCGGTTCGATCCGCCGGGAGTGGACCACGACTTGATGAGCCGTTTCCGGGCCGCCGGCCTGGTGACACTGGGCCAGAGCACCATGCCGGAGATGGGATTCAGCATGGCCACCGAAAACCCGTGGAATGGGCCGACGCGCAATCCGTGGATGCTGGATCGCGGAGTGGGCGGTTCGAGTGGCGGCGCCGCCGCTCTCGTCGCAGCGGGCGCCGTGCCGGTTGCACACGGCAGCGACGGAGCCGGATCCGTGCGTATACCCGCATCGTGCTGCGGGGTGGTCGGGCTCAAACCGAGCCGCGGGCGGACGCCCAACGGTCCACTGTCCGGCGAACCCGCGTTCGGTCTACTCGCCGAGTCCGCGCTGACGCGCACGGTCCGGGACACCGCGCATATTCTCGACGCAATCGCCGCGCCACCCAGCGGTGATAAGTTCGCGCTGCCACGGCCGGTGCGGCCCTACGCCCAGACGATGAGCATTCCTCCCGGCCGACTGAAGGTCGCCATCAGTACAGATGCATGGTCGGGAGTGCCGGTCGATCCGCAGGTCGTTGCAGTGACCCTCGAAGTGGGAAGGTGCCTGGAGGAACTAGGGCACGTAATGGAATCGGATCGGCCCACAGTCGATTCGGACTCGATAATCGAAGCCGGAACCCTGGCGATGATCGCGGGTGGCGCCGAATTGCGTACCTTCATCACCGAGAACCCGACGAAACTCCCCGACAGAGGCCTCAGAATTCTTCAGGCGATGTCCCAACAGATCTTGACGGAGACCGAGAGGTCCACGGCGATGAACATCGCGGCGGCGCTGCACGCCCAGGATCAGGTGACCCGACCGATCGGCCTGTTCCTCGACCGCTACGACCTGCTCGTGACCCCGACCTTCGGGCAGCTCCCGCTCCCCCACGGCGTGCTGGACTACGACAGTCCCGGCTACACCATGAGGACGTGGCTGGAACGACTCTTCGAGATGGGCCCGTTTACAGCCGCCTTCAATATCTCCGGCCACCCTGCGATCAGCCTCCCGGTCGGGCAGAGCCGGGAGGGGCTGCCGATCGGGGTTCAACTCGTCGCTGACCGCGGGCGGGAGGACCTGCTGCTGCAAGTGGCGGCTCAATTGGAGGAAGCGATGCCTTGGCGGGATCGTCGACCCCTGATCTATGCCGGGTGACGTATTCGACCAATCGTCTCGATAGGGGAATGGACATGCGCAAGAAATGGTATACAGCGGCTTTTGGCGGGATACTAACCGCCCTGCTGATCGAGATATCGCGCTATTACGGGGGTCGGAATTCTGATTCCGGCGATCGGAGCCTCGACGCCGTCGCGCTGAAATCCGATTCCGTGAAGGTCGTTCGCGAATTCTATCGTGCCGCCCGAACGCGCGATGACGCCGCCCTGCTGAAGGTGCTCCATCCTGAGTTCGTCGGGAGTCTCGCGCCCGGCATGCCGGGCGGGGCGGGCGGGATTCACTCCGGCCGCACGGCGATGATGCGGGACGCGTGGGGCTCGTTGTTCCACTTGTTCGACGTCACCGCCCACCCCGAGCGGTGGTACGAAGCCGCCGACGGAACCATCATCGTGACAGGCCGATATGTTGGCACGGCCAACTCCAGTGGGAGGTCCTTCGAGGCCGAGTTCGTCCACCTGTGGACAGTGGCGGACGGATTGCTGACCGGGGTGCATCAATGCTCGGACACCCAGTCGTGGAACGATGCCCTGCATGCGCGCTGACGACTGCAGCGCGGCGAAAGCACCCGATTCCACCGGGTCGATATGACATGCGCCAGGCTGCGACACGGTCCCGGCTGGACTCTACCCGGCGGGTCGTAACGTACCAGTTCTGGAACACTATGACGCGTGAGCGAGCGCATGGAACGATTCCTCGAGTGGCGTAACAGTGTTGCGGGCGGCGACAGTGAGCGCGCGATCGCCGCCCGCATGGGTATCGGCAACAACCGGGTGGGCCGGCACCTGCGGGAGAGTGATCCACCCGTAGCCGAAACCGTGATCGACTTCGCCAGGGCATACGGCGTCAATCCGGTGGACGGGTTGGTGGCGGCGGGTCTTATCGCGGAGAGCGAAGCGCTCCGTGCCGCAGCCCACGCTCCGTTGCGGTCCGCGAGCCACATGCAACTGCTCGAGGAGCTCGTTCGAAGGGAGAAGGAGCGATTGCGTTCCGCCGCCGCCGAACAGGAAGAGGCTGCGGACCCAGCGTTGCAGAAACGCAAGCGGTGGCGGCGCGACAGCACCATCGCAGAAGGCCTGCTGTCGTGAGCGGGTTCATGCTGCTCGAAATCGTCTGCTTCGCCTTCGCGATGATCGTGGTCGTGCTACGGCTCACCAGGTGGCGCACGGTGCCGCAATCGCGCCCATTCACCGTCGCGTCGACGTTTCTCATGCTCGGCGTCGCATTGCGACACCCCCGGCTGTTGACCAGCTCCTGGCTGGACACTCGATCGGCCGCCGACGTCCACCTCGCCAACTTCACCGACTTGCTCGGGGATCTCCTGGTCGCCGCCGCCGCGTGTTACATGGGCATGCTGGTGGTGCGAGCTTGGGGTATGGAGAAGTACGCCCCCTGGATCAGGCGTGCGGTCACGGCGGCCGCACTGGCCATGGTGATGCTCTGGTCGATCTCGAATGCGCCGACCACTCCCGCCAAATACGTTGGGACGCTCGGCGGACCGGCGACAATCTATTCGTATGTGGCTGCTACCACCATCCTGCTCGCCCACGCCTCGATCGTGGTGACGATTGGTGTCGTCCGAGTGCCTCGAAACATTCGGCTCGCGTTGCTTCCGCTGGCGCTGGCCGCATCGCTCGGAGTTATTGTGAATTTCCTTCGCATCACCAGCCATATCTCGCCGGATATCGTGGGCACTCTCCGCGATCGCGTGGACTGGCCGATATCGCTGGCCATGATTCTGCTGTACGCAATTTCCGGCCTCGTCGGCTATCTGATGACTTCGTCCACCCGATCACGTCGCGATGCACCCCTGGCCCGGGATGCGCGAGGATGAATACGACGCCACTGCCAGCCCGGTGAGTGGTGATTCGAGGTCGATCAACTCCACGTCGATGCGGTTGTCCGGATCGACCATGCGAATCGACCCGCTGAGATCGCCTACATACCAGGTGGAATCGCCACCGCGAGTGAGGCCGATCGCCTCGTGATAGCCGCGGGACACTATCTCTGGTGTACCGACGGACGGGTGGACCCGCGCACGATTGAGGGTGTTACCGGCGGGCTCCGCACCCCGGTCCGTCCACAACAGATGCCCGGCGTCATCGAGGTGCAGGTCGATCGGCTCCGGTAAGTTGTCCCACAATAGTTCGATATCATTTCGTGCGACCGCGGTGCTACCGGCCGGAATGTCGATCGGTGCGCGGAAGATGCGCCCCTCACCAGCCTTCGGTGCGCCCTTTTGCGACCAGTAGACCAGGCGGCGTTCAGGGTCGACCGCGATGCCGACGCACTGGTTACGTTCGGAATGATCCGTTGTTGCCGTGACCACGAGGGCTTCCAGCGCCGAACCATCCAAATTGCAGCGCAGCACCTGCGTGCCCTCCCGGTCGCACCAGTACAATTTGCCTTCGTCGAAATCGGCGGTGAGCTGCTTGCCGGTGGTGAACGACCCGGGCGGCACGATGGTACGCCGATTGCCACCGTCGAGGTCGGCTCGTTCGATGGAGCCGTTGCGGGTATTGAACTGCTGCCCGATCAATTCGTCGGCGCCGCTGTCGGAGGTACCCATATTCGTCCAGTAAACGTGCCCACGCCGCTGATCGACAATAAGGCCGTCGGGCACCTCGGTCAGTCCCTCGACCACCGGGTGGACGCTCGCACCGTCCAGAGACACCGCGCACAGTGATCGCGTGCCGAGGTTTAGCACCAGTAGCGTTTCGCATTCGCCGGTCATGACGCCACGGCCGCCTGTTCGGGCACCTGCATCTCGAGCAAAGAACAGCTCAGGCTCTTGCCGTGGATATCGAGGTTGAGGGTACGGGTGACACCGCCGCCCAGTGCCGAGTGCAGTACGAATTTCAGCGCGGACAACTGGGGAACTTCGTATCGGTCGACACGTCCGCGCACGATATCGGCGAAGTGCTCGCGGACTCGCTCGGCGGTTACGTACTCGCGCAGGAAGTCGAAATCGGCTGGATGGTAGGCGATTACCGAGATATCCGAGATGTCACCCTTGTCCCCGGTGCGGGCATGGGCCAATTCATGCAGCTTCATATCAGGACTCCTCCAAGATGACGGTGGGGGAAATGAGATTTCGGTCCAGGAATACCGAGACGACGGCAATGTCCTCGTACGCGTTGCGGGTCGCACCACCGCCGCCGCAAGGACCGTTGAGCCACAGCGCGACCACTTCGTGGCCGACCCGGCGCGCCTGGGCCATGCTGTCGGTGCGCGCAACCACTCTGATCCGGACCTCACCCGGATCACCGGTCGCCGAGACGCCCGCACCGCGATGCACGGCATCGACGCCGATCAAATCGAAGCGCGTCTCGGTGGTGGGCACTCCGATGAGCGGCAGCCGCTGCCGGACGATATCGAGGGCAAGCCGCCCGCGCGCGACGGAATTCGGCCCGGCGTACGAGATTTCGCCCTCGCCGATGAAGCTGTCAACATAGCCGACCGACACCTTGAGGGTGCCCGGACGTGAGTGCCCGCTGATTCCGCGGACGGCCACACGATCATCTCCGACTTGCTCCAACCTGGCACCGGAGAAATCAGCGACCACATCGGGGGTGAAATAGGCGGCGGGATCATGCACCTCGTACAGGAGTTGCTCGGTCACTGTCGCGACAGTGACCCGGCCACCGGATCCTTCCACTTTGGTGATCGAGAATGATCCGTCCGCGTCGACTTCGGCGAGCGGGAAGCCCAGCCGGGCCAGGTCGGGCACTTCCTTCACACCGGGATCGGCGAAATAGCCGCCGGTGACGTGGGCAGCGCATTCGAGGAGATGCCCAACCGCGGTGCCGGTGCCCATCAGCCGCCAATCCGCGGTGGACCAACCGAATTCGTGCACAAGAGGCGCCAGGAAAAGGGCCGGATCGGCAATGCGCCCGCCGATCACGATATCGGCGTCCTGCCGGAGCGCGGCGAGAATGCCGTCGATGCCGGTATAGGCGTTGGCCGAGATGACGGTGTCCCCCAGCGCCGACAGCGTCACCGGCCGCTCCAGCAGCGGCAGGTCGGTGCCCCGCACGTGATCGAGAACATCGTCGCCGGTGACCGCCGCGATCTTCAATCCGGTCAGGCCCTTGCGCCGAGCGATCTCGGCGACCGCGCGAGCAGCAGCGCGAGGGTTCGCGGCACCCATATTCGTGATGATCTTGACTCCCTGCCGGGCACACGGCTCGAGCACCGCCTCCATGCGATCGGCGAGCCATTCGTTGTAACCGGCATCCGGATCGTTCAATTTGGCCCGTTGCGCGAGGGCGACTGTTCGCTCGGCGAGACATTCGAATACCAGGTAGTTCAACCGGCCTCGCTCGGCCAACTCCACTGCGGGTTCGATGCGGTCGTCGGCGAATCCAGCACCACAACCGATTCGCACCCGGTCCAACCTGCTCACTTATCAATGCCTTCCTGTCGGTTTTTCTGATGCTCGTTCACCCGAGTCGCACACGACGCGAGATCCTCGGCCGGGTACCTCACGGACCGTCCCGACGTGCGCCGGCTCACGGATACGGCTTTCACTCGACTGCCCACATGCCCGTCCTCCAGTGAATAGTTGGCAAACTACTTGAACATATGTCAGACTATCTCATGTCGAGATAGCTGAACAAATGATCCAGTAGATCTCGCGAGTGGACCAGACAGTCGAAGGCTGCCGACCAGCGTGATCAGAACGGGCGAAGGACCCGCTCACAGCGGGCTTCGTTCAGGAGAGAGGAGAGTGAGCATGCCGAAGTTGAATCCAAGACCGTCCAGCATCCACATAGCTACTGCTCGCGCGGCCGGCACGGTTCAGGAGGCGCGCTGATGCGTCGCATCCAGACGTCGGTGACAGGCGGGGTCGGCACGATCGCTTTCGACGACTACAGCAGTCGCAATGCACTGAGTACGGGCCTGGTGGATCAAGCGCTCTCCGCGTTGACATTGATGCAGGAGGAGGGCGTACGGGCCATCGTGCTGCGCTCGGCAGTGCGGGGCCGAGTGTGGTCGGCAGGATGCGATGCGGGTGAACTGCCGGCGCCGGGGACGGATCCGTCGTCGCACGACGATCCGGTGGAAGCACTGGTTCGTGCGGTGCGCCGGTGTCACGCGCCGGTTATCGCCATGGTCGATGGCGCCGTGCGGGGTGGCGCATGTGACCTGGTGGTCAATTGCGATCTCGTGATCGCCGATGAGAACGCCACATTCGCGGTCGTCGCAGGGAAACTCGGATTGCCTTATCGCACCGTCGATCTCATGCATTTCTTGGCGCGGCTGCCCCAGGGAGTGGTGAAGGAGATGTTCTTCACGGCCACGCCTCTCGGGGCGCTGCGGGCCTACGAGTTGGGCCTGATCAATGAGTTGATGCCCGCGGACGTATTGGAAGAGTACGTGTACGCCTTAGCCGAACTCATCGAAACGCGTGCGCCGCAGACAATTTCGGCAATGAAGGCGACGATCAACGAGTTGGCCGAGGCGGTGCCATTGAGTCCGCAGGTCCACGAGTGCCTCGACGACCGACGAAGCAAGGTCTACCGCGGGCCGGAATACCGCGAAGGCGTGGAGGCCTTCCGCACGAAACGCGCACCCGTCTTCTGAGCCCGGCGGCCGGTCTACGCCGACCGCACGCTCCTCGCAATAAGAAGAACACCACAGCGCGCATATGGATCGACGCCCTACACTTTCAGTTATGAAAGTTACTCTCATCTAGTGAAAGGAAGTACACGATGGACTGGCTGGCTTTGAGCGGGGCTCGGGTGCTGGTGATCGGTGGCGGCGGGCTGGGCGCCGCGTGCGCGCGCAGCCTGGTCGCGGTCGGCGCCCGCGTGGTTGTGGCCGATGTGGACGAAGCCCGATTGCGGGCTTTACAGGCCGAACCGGCCCTGGCCGCCGGCGGGTTGCAGGTGATCACTGCGGATCTGAGTTCCGCGAACGTCTGCGACGCGACGGTGAGAACCGCTTCCGACCTGCTCGGGGGTCTGGACACAATGGTGCACGCCCTCGGCGTCAACGATCGCCGCGCGATCACCGACATGCCCGATGATGCCTGGGAACGCATCATCACCCTCAACTTGTCCACGGCCTTCTGGTGCGGTCGCGCGGCAGCGCGAGTGATGAGCGCGGCGGGGAACGGCAGCATGGTGTTCTTCTCGTCGGTGTCCTCGCATGTCGCCTACCCGCTGCACGGGCCCTACGCGGCGTCCAAGGGCGGTCTCAACCAGTTGGTTCGCGTGCTGGCGCGGGAATTGGCCGAGCACGGGGTGCGGGTCAACGCAGTCGCGCCCGGCTACATCGAAACCGACCTGACCAGCGGCTACCTGGCCAAACCCGGCGTGCGGGAAGAGCTCACCGCGCTTGTGCCCGCCGGCCGCCTGGGCAGCCCGGACGATGTGGTCGGGCCGGTGCTGTTCCTGGCCTCGCCGCGATCGGGGTACGTGACCGGCCAGGTGCTGTTCATCGATGGCGGCCGAACCCTCGTGTGATGAACACGAGTTCGCGGCGATCAGCGACTGCCGAGCAGCACGGAGATCTCTGCGCAGGTGGCGAGCAGGCGTGGCAGCAACTCCTGGCGCAGCCTGCGAGTGGGGAACTCCCGTGCGGGAACCGCCACATTGGCGGCGGCGACGACCTTCCCGGACGCGTCGCGAATGGGTGCGGCGACCGAGCGCAGGCCGTAGGCGAACTCCTCATCCTGCATGGCCCAACCGCGGTTGCGGATCTCGGCCAGTGCTACGTCGAGTTCCTCCCTGGTGCGGAAGGCGTTCGGCCCCGCCTGACCGAGGAAGGACGTTTCGGTCAGCAGGCGATCGAGCTCGGTACCGTTCAGATCGCTGAGCAGCATCTTTCCTATCGAGGAATGTACGGCGGGTAGCCGCGAGCCGACCTGGATATTGGCCGAGATCAGGTCATTGTTGCGAATACGAATCAGGTAGAGCACCTGATCATCGGACAGCGTGCCGAGATTGACCGTCTGATCGAGCTCACCGGCCAAACGGTGCAGCGGGCCGTCGGCCAACTGCACCGGATCCAATCCGCGCAGCGCGGCGAAACCCAGGGTCAACACCTTCGCGGCGGGCCGGTAGCCGCCGTCGGCGAGCTGCTCGAGGAAGCCCTCGGTGACCAGCGTGGCGGCCATCCGGAAGGCGGTGGGCATGGGAATGCCCGTCTCCGCGGCGATTTCGCTGAGCGACAGGGCCGGACGCCGCTCGGAGAACAGGCCGAGGACACGTAGCCCCTTGGCCAGTGCCTCCACCTGGTAAGGGCGTTTACCGGACGCGGCGATCTCGTCTCGGGCGCTGGCGCGTTTACGGCCCGGCATTCCATGTCCCCTCTCAATTTCACTCTATGAAAGTTCATATCACATTACGCCGAACGACGTAGCAGCATGCAGAGCGAAAGGAACAACTATGAGTACTCGTCTGGCCGGGATCGTGCCCGCCAATCTCACCAAGAAACAAGCCGAGCTCTACGACGCCATCGCGGGTGGCCCGCGCAGTGTGGGCCCGCAAGCCTTCCCGCTCGTGGACGACCAGGGTGTTCTGCGCGGCCCATTCAATGCCATGCTGCTCAGCCCGCCCATGGGCCTGGCCCTGCAAGCGGTGGGCGTGGCCATCCGCTACCGCTCGGTCCTGTCACCGCGTGCGCGGGAGATGGCGATACTCGCAGTCGCCTCGCATTGGGGTAGTGCTTTCGAACCCGAGGCGCACGAGCCCGTCGCGCGGGCATTGGGGGTGACCGAAGCCGAACTTCGGGCCATCCACGAGGGCAACGAGCCCGAACTCACCGATCCCGAAGAGCGTACGGCACTGCGGGCGGCCTTCGCCCTCGCGCGCACCGGCAACCTGAGCGACAGCGCCTATCGCGAGGCCGTCGCGGTCCTCGGCGAGCGCGCGTTGTTCGACCTGACCACCCTGGTCGGCTACTACGCCACCTTGGCCATGCAACTGCGGGTGTTCGCAGGCGAGAGCCCCGAATGCGGTGTCGCACAGTGACTATCGAGCCGATCGGAGCACCCGGGAGCGAAGCATGACGCCAATTCGTGCGTCACAGACGCACTTTCGGCTCTCGGAAGGGGGGCCGCAGCCTCTTCGCGACCTGATGCAATCGACCGGTGTGGACCGCTACTTCCAGGGCGACGCGACAATTCGCGGCGGCGACCCGCTGCTCGACTCTGCGTCACCGAGGGCGGTAGTCTGGCGACGCCCAAACCTTCTCCCGTCTTCTACCTGGCCGACACCACCACCGGTGCCATAGACGAGCTCCGGCCACGATGACGGCGCCCCGCCCCGGGGCCGGGGGCCCGCAATACTCGAATACCACCTCGAATAAAACCACGTTTGGCACATATGTCGACTCCGATACGAATAACACGACCAAAAACAACATGTCAAACTCCAG